>JAKAIH010000118.1 GCA_021825225.1 Pseudomonadota bacterium | reverse complement strand
GCTCCATCGTGCCCTCGATCATGCAGTGCACGCACTTGAGATTGCAGCGGAACTCCATGGTCATCGACACGTACCGGCTATGGTCGTAGCAGCCCATGCCGCCGGCCGCGGGCGAGGGCATGGGTGCGCGCCGGCGCACCAGCCTCACCGGCTGCGGCGATGGCTCAGAAGACGCCATAGTAGGCGCTCTTGACGATGTTCAGTTTGCCGCCTTCCATACGGTAATCCAGGCCCACGTCATACAGCATGTGGTCCAAGCTACTCCTGTTTCGTTCCACGAACAAGACGTGCTCGGCGGGGTAGCGCATGCGCTTCAGGAACACCAGCAGCTGGTCCACGCCGATCCTGGAAAAATACACGCCATCGCGGTCCTGCTTGTTGGCCACGACTATCGTCTGGCAATCGCGCAACTCGGGCCAGAGGATGGCGTCGAGGTCGAGCTTCGCCGGCTCGAGATAAATGGAAGAGGTGGCTTTGCCCACGATGTTTTCCATTTCCGTCCTGGCGTCGAAGAAAAAATAGAAATTCTTCAGCCTGGCCTGCGCCCGCGTCACCGCATAGCAGATGCCCGAGGAGACCTGGCTGCCGATGTTGCCGACGTACACCTGAACCTCTTCCAGCGCCTTGCCCTCGGCGACGAGTTCGCGGTCCAGGTCGATCGAGAACATGAAATAGGGGTGCTGCTCGCTGGTCGCGACATCGCACGCGATCCAGGGCCGGATGATTTCCAGCAGCCGCGGGATCGAGCGCTCCCGCTGCAGTCGTTCATAGTCGTAGAAATAGAATTCCCAGCTGATGCGTCCGCCTTCCTGCTTGATCCCCCAGACCGTGCGCGCATCGCCGAATCCGCCGCGTATCGCCTGCACCAGATCCGCGCCGCGCCGGCCCATCCCGTGCAGCTCGAAGGACCGCGACAGCAGGTTGACCGAACGCAATTTGCCGGCGCAAGGCGCAGCCGGCGGGTACTCCCACAGGCAAAAATCGTACAGTCGCTCCTGCGCCGTCGCGTACTCCAAAGTTCCCACCGCCGTACTCCCCGCAATGCGGCCGGTCATTTCCTGGCGCTGACCAGCATGAATGGCATGTCCAGATCGATCATCTCGAAGCGAATCCCGCGGAAGCCCGCATCCTCCAGACTGCTCGCATAGTCCTCGGGCGAACGATAGGAGCGAAAAAACAGCAGCAGCGGAATCAGCGAATACGGCAGCTGCGCTTCACCAATCTCGATCAGGCTGCGCTCGAATATGAGCAAGGTCCCGCCCGGGTCCAGCGCCCTGTAGGCGCGCGCGAGAAATTGCCGCATCCCGGCGTCGGGCCAGTCGTGCAGCATCGACTTGAACGTCACCAGGTCGTGGCCCGGCGGCAGGGCGCCGCCGGCAGCATCCGCCTTGACGAACGCGATCCTGCCGGCCTCGGGCTCGGCGCCGACATGCCCGGCGCCGATATCGCATACCAGTGGCAGATCATAGACCGTGGCGCGGATGCCGGGATGCCTTTTGCAGACTCTCAGCGCGAATTCGCCGCTGTTCCCGCCTACGTCCAGCATGCGCGCGTAGCGCGAGAAATCGTGCCGTTCCAGGCACACGGCGGATTCGTATTTCGTCAGCGCCGTGGTAATCCGCATCCAGCGCGCGGTATTGGCATAGTTGTCCGCGCTCGGTTCGAAGCAGCGCTGGTAGGCAAACAGTTCGAACACCTTGGCCGTGCTGAAAAAACGCTCCGGGTCGACCAGCAGCGCGGTGAACGACTCGAGGAAATCCGGCGCCACGATAGCGGTGAAATCCAGTTTTGCCTCGAGCAAATCCCGGTATTGCAGCGCCGCGGCGAAAGGCGCGGCGAGCCGCACCCGGCCCTCGGCCTGCTCGACGACGCGGTTGGCATGGAGCAGGCCGAGCAGCAGGCGCAGCCCGCGTCCGTCCAGGCGCGAGCGCTCGGCCAGCTCGGCATGGGTACAAGACTGCTGCTGCAGCCGGTCGACGAGGCCCAGTTCGAAGGCGCCAGCCAGCGCGCGCGCGCCGACCGCATCGCGGACGAAATCGTCGACGCACAGATAGCCCAATTCCCGCCTGCGCTCAGATGCGCCCATCGCTCCCTCTTGATTCAAGGAACCCCGAACCCGCGTGCGTTGCTATTATTGAGTCCATGGCAGATTCCATCAAGAAAATCCTCATCGTGGGCGGCGGCACCGGCGGCTGGATCGCGGCGTCCTTCCTCAACAAATTCCTCCATCCCGCAAGATGCAGCATCACGCTGGTCGAATCTGCGACGCTGGGCACCATAGGCGTGGGCGAAGCGACCGTCCCGCCCCTGGTCGCGTTCCTGCGCCTGATGGAAATCAACGAGGACGAATTCCTGCGCCAATGCCACGCCACCTACAAACTCGGCATTAAATTCATCGATTGGAATCGCCGTGGCGATCCACGCGGCCCTGGCGAAAATCCGGTCTGGCATCCGTTCGGATACGTAGGCGCGCCAGCGGTGGAAGGCCTGCCGCTGTTTCACCACTGGCTCAGGAACCGGCGCGCCGGGCTCGACGCCAGCGCCTATAGTTCCTACTCGCTGCAGGCGCTGCTCGGCGACATGAACCGCGCGCCGCGCACGCTGCACGACGCCTCGGCGCTCATGCAGCAGGGCGCCTACGCCTATCACCTGGACGCAAGCGCATTCGCCGCCTATCTCGCCGGTTTCGCGACCAGGCGCGGCGTGCATCATCTGGTCGACGAAGTGCTCAATGTCAGGCTGGACGAGCGCGGCTGCATCAAATGCGTCGAAACCAAAGAGCACGGCGCGCTCGCAGCCGATTTGTACATCGACTGCAGCGGCTTTTCCGGACTGCTGATCGAAAAGGCATTGGGTGACCCGTATATCGACTGGTCCGGGCACTTGCTTTGCGACCGCGCGGTGGTATTGCCGCTCCCGCGCGAAGGGCCGATGCCCCCCTATACGCAGGCCACCGCGCTCGGCGCCGGCTGGGCCTGGAAAATTCCGCTGAGCCAGCGCACCGGCAGCGGCTACGTCTATTCCAGCCGTTTCCTTGCGCAAGACCGGGCGACCGAAGAACTGATCGCGCACGCCGGACTGGATCCGGACCAGTGCGACCCGAGGCATTTGCGCATGCGCGTCGGCCGCCGCGGGAATTTCTGGGTCGGGAACTGCGTATCGATCGGCCTCGCGGCGGGCTTCCTCGAACCGCTGGAATCCACCGGGATCTTCCTGATCCAGAAAGGCGTGGAGATGCTGCTCGATCATTTCCCGGACACGGATTTCAACCCGGCCCTGATCCGCCATTACAACGCACAGATCGCCGGCGAATTCGAGCAGGTGCGCGATTTCATCGTGCTGCACTACCTGCTCAACCAGCGCGACGACAGCGAGTTCTGGATTGCCAACCGGAACGCCCGCCCGCCCGACTCGCTTGCGCAGACGCTGGACTATTACGATCAGACGGGAATCGTGGACTGGCAAAACCGATCCCTGTTCCGCGAGCCCAGTTTTTATTCGATCGCCGCGGGTTTCGGCCGCCTGCCGCGCAACCACCACGCGATGGCGGATCAGGTGGACGAAGGCAAGGCGCGCCGGATAATGGAAACGATCAAAACCCGCAACCTGGCCCTGGCGCAGGCCCTGCCCGATCATGCGGATTTGATTGCCGCCGTGAACGCGATGCAAGCCCCGAACGCGCGCTAGCCCGGCGCCGCGCCGGCAAGGCTGGCGTTGAAGGCCATCGACCTGCGTTCGCCGCTGCCGCGAAACGGCTCGGCACCGTGCAGCAGCCATCCGGGAAACAGGTAGAAGTCGCCCACCTGCGGTTTGAAGCTGATCAGCGACTTGGAGAAGCGCTGCTTTCCGCCGATGAGGAAATTGATGTATCCGGCCTGCCTGCCGGAAATATAGCTCTTTGCCTCCTCCTGCGCCTCGATCTGCGGAACCTTCAGATAGAGCACGCCCGATATGTCGGCGGAATGAAAGTGAACCGGGCTGGGCGTGCCCGCATACTGGCTGACGATCCAGAAGACTTCGAACTCCACCCGCTCGACTTGGCTGCCCTCCATCCCCGCGACATAGCGCCGGACCAGGCGCGCGGTGTGCTGCGTCAGTGAGTCCTCGCCTCCTTGCGCAATCAGGCTGTCGGGCAGCAGGAATTCCATCGCTTTGCCGGCGCAAACCACGCCGTCGGCATAGGCATTGATGCGCCGGATGAGCGCCTCGGGCAGGCGGGTCTTGGCTATCATCGGGCCGAAGGGGGAATAGAAGTCGAGCGCCGGATCGCCCTGCGCGCTCGCGCAGACGCGCGCCTCGGCCTCGTATTTCTTCAGCAAGCGCTCTTTCGCGTAGGGCCCTTCAGCCATTTCCCTGACTCCGGTCCGCGCTCGAAGCGCGCTGGCGCCGCGCTAGCGCGCCGCTGCCAGCGTGGCGCCGCCGCCGAAACTGGAATGCACCGGCACCGGCCCGCCTTTTTTGACTTTCACCGCGCAGTACTTGAACTCGGGGATCTTGCCGAACGGGTCGAGCACCGGGTTGGTCAGCTTGTTCGCCGCCGCCTCGTAATAGCAGAACGGGATGAACACCGCGCCCCTGGGGGTGCCGGCATCGGCGCGCGCATACAGCGAGATGCTGCCGCGGCGCGAAGCCACGGTCACCACGTCGCCCGGCAGCACGCCGTGCGCGTCCAGATCCAGCGGATGGAACGAAGCCACTGGTTCGGGCTCGATCGCGTCGAGCACGCCGGAGCGGCGCGTCATCGCCCCCGTGTGCCAGTGCTCCAGCTGCCGGCCGGTGATCAGCACCATGGGGTAGTTCGCATCCGGTTGCTCGTCCGCGGAAATCAGGTCGGCAGGAACGAACCTGGCGCGCCCGGTGGCCGTCGGGAACACCTCCGTGAACACCACCGACTGCCCCGGGTCGCCCTCCTGCACGCAGGGATAGGTCACGGCGGAGTCGCGCTCCAGCCTCTCCCAGGTAATGCCGCTGATGGTGTCCATGCCCGCGCGCATTTCCACGAACACTTCGGATACGTGGCGGTAATTCCAGTCGAGGCCGATGCGCCTGGCGAGTTCCTGGATGATCCACAGGTCTTCCCGGGCTTCGCCCGGCGGATTCACCGCCTTCCTGCCCAGCTGCACCATGCGGTCGGTGTTGCTCACGGTACCGTCCTTTTCCGGCCAGGCAGTCGCGGGCAGCACGACGTCGGCAAGATACGCCGTCTCGGTGAGGAAGATATCCTGCACCACGAGGTGGTCGAGCGCGGCGAGCGCGTCGCGCGCATGGTCGAGGTCCGGGTCCGACATGGCCGGGTTCTCCCCCATGACGTACATGCCGCGGATTTCCTTCTTCTTCGCCGCGTGCATGATTTCGACCACGGTGAGCCCGGGCTTGGGGTCGAGATCCGCCTTGCCCCACAGCTTCGCAAAGCGCTTCTGCGCCTCCGGATTGTCGACGCGCTGGTAATTCGGATACATCATCGGGATCAGCCCGGAATCGGACGCGCCCTGCACGTTGTTCTGGCCGCGCAGGGGATGCAGTCCGGTGCCGCGCCGGCCGATCTGGCCGGTCATGAGCGCAAGCGCAATCAGGCAGCGCGCGTTGTCGGTACCGTGCACGTGCTGCGATATGCCCATGCCCCACAGGATCATCGATCCTTTCGAGCTCGCGTACAGGCGCGCGACTTCGCGCAGGGTCTGGGCCGGGATGCCGCAGATCGGCGCCATCTTCTCCGGGCTGTAATTCTTCACGTTCTCCGCCAGCGCCTCGTAGCCGGAGGTGCGGTCGCGGATGAAGGCCTCGTTCGCGAGGCCCTCGGTGACGATCACGTGCATCAGCGCGTTGAGCATCGCCACATCGGTGTCGGGCTTGAACTGCAGCACATAGGCGGCGTGGCGCGCGAACTCGGTGCGACGCGGATCGGCGATGATCAGCTTGGTGCCGTTTTTCACCGCATTCTTGATCCAGGTCGCGGCGACCGGATGGTTGACCGTCGGGTTGGAGCCGATCACCAGCACCACCTCCGCGTATTGCACGTCGCTCACCTGGTTGGACACGGCGCCAGAGCCGACTCCTTCGAGCAGCGCAGCCACCGAGGACGCGTGGCACAGGCGCGTGCAATGGTCGACGTTGTTCGAGCCGAAGCCGGTGCGCACCAGCTTCTGGAACAGGTAGGCTTCCTCGTTCGTGCCCTTGGCCGAGCCGAAGCCCGCCAGCGCGTACTTGCCATAGGTATCGCGGATATCGCGCAGGCCCTTGGCCGCGAATTCGAGCGCCTCTTCCCAGCTCGCCTCGCGGAAAGCCTCGCGCCAATTATCCGGATCGACGCTGAAAGCCCCGGACTTGGGCACGCCCGGCTTGCGTATCAGCGGCGTGGTCAGGCGCTGGCGGTGATGCGCGTAGTCGAAGCCGTAGCGGCCTTTGACGCACAGGCGCCCGTGGTTGGCCGGGCCGTCGCGGCCCTGCACGTGGATGATCTTCTCGTCCTTGATGTGGTAGGTGAGCTGGCAGCCGACGCCGCAGAACGGACAGACCGAATCCACCGTCCTGTCGGCGACGACCGCCGCCGCGCCGCGCGCGGGCATCAGCGCGCCGGTCGGGCAGGCCTGCACGCACTCGCCGCAGGCGACGCAGGTCGAGCTGCCCATGGGATCGTCGAGATCGAATACGATCTTCGCATGCTCGCCGCGCAAGGCGTAGCCGATGACGTCGTTCACCTGCTCTTCGCGGCAGGCCCGCAGGCAGCGCGTGCACTGGATGCAGGCGTCGAGGTTCACCGCGATGGCCGGGTGCGAGAGATCGGCGGCGGGCTGCGCACGCGGCGCAAAGCGCGGCTTGCCGATTTCCAGCTGCCGCGCCCAGTGCGCGAGCTCGGACACAGGCGAATACGACTGTTCGGGCATGTCCGAGAGCAGCAGCTCCAGCACCATTTTCTGGCTCGCCACGGCGCGCGCGCTGTCGGTAGTGACTTCCATGCCGTCCCGGGGCGTGCGGCAGCAGGAGGGCGCGAGCGCGCGCTCGCCCTTGATCTCGACCACGCAGGCACGGCAGTTGCCGTCGGGGCGCAGCCCTTCCTTGTAGCACAGGTGCGGGATGTCGATGCCGTAGTTTGCGGCGGTCTGGATGATGGTCTCGTCGGCGCGGCCGACCACGGTCTGGCCGTTGAGTTTGAACTCCACCGGCAGCGCGGCGATCTCTTGTTTGCTGATTGCAGTCATAGGGTTTCCCTCCTGCCTAGGCTCACGCCAGCTCGTGCGGAAAGTATTTCATCACGCTGAGCAGCGGATTGGGCGCGGCCTGCCCCAGGCCGCAGATCGAGGCGTCCATCATCACCTGCGACAGCTCCTTGAGCAGCGCCTGGTCCCACTTCGGCTGATCCAGCAGCTTAAGTGCCTTGGCCGTGCCCACGCGGCAGGGCGTGCACTGGCCGCAGGATTCCTCGGAGAAGAAATGCATCAGATTGCGCGCCGCGTCGGTAGCGCGATCCCGATCCGACAGGATCATCACCGCGGCCGAACCGATGAAGCAGCCGTAGGGCTGCAGCGTGTCGAAATCGAGCGGGATGTCGCCCATGGAAGCGGGCAGGATGCCGCCCGAGGCGCCGCCTGGCAGGTAGGCGTAGAACGCGTGCCCGTCCTGCATGCCGCCGCAGTATTCGGCGATCAGCTCATTTACC
>JAKAIH010000117.1 GCA_021825225.1 Pseudomonadota bacterium | reverse complement strand
CGCAAGGTCGTAGGCTACGCAAAACACATACGATACGACCAGGAACAAGCCGGCCGCCAAACCGACAACACGCCAGTCGAGCCTATTATCCATGACGATGTCCTCCGTGCTGCTGTCCGGCTTGCGTGGCCGCGCCGGCATATCGCTCCGGCGCCTGCTCGAATTTGTCGTGGCACGAGGCGGAGCAGAAGTAATAAGTAGTGCTGCCGTGCTCCGCAGTGGCAGCAGCGTTGTTCGGGTCGACCGCCATGCCGCAAACGGGGTCCTTGACGTAGCCACCCGGCGCTGCCTCGCCGTGCCCGCCGTGCTTGTGGCCACCCATCATGTGAGCGCCGCAGCCGTAGCGCATCATGAGGAAGAAAAGGCCGCCCCAAACAATAAGCGAGGTGAGGCTTTTCAGGCTTTCCGCATCCATCATTCGTCTCCTCTTGGTCCAGCTGTGTTGCGTCCCTTGTTGCTGCGCGCCCGCATCCTGTCCCCGCGTCACGCCTTCAGGCTGGCGCAGACCCGCTGCAGAAGTGCCCGCACGTCCCTGCCTATGGCAGTGACTTCCGCTTTGTCGACCAGTTGCAACACCGCCTCGGGATCCATGAATGCAACCGTTATGCTTGCATCGGCGTCTTCGCGCACGACCACGTTGCACGGCAGCAACAAACCGATGTCCGGGTCCGCCTCGATCGCGCGATGGGCGAGCGGCGGATTGCAGGCGCCGAGGATGCGATACGGCCGATGCTCGATATTGAGCTTGGCTTTCAGCGTCGCCTTGACATCGATATCGCTGAGCACGCCGAAACCTTCCTTTTTCAGGGCCTCGGTGACTTTCGCGACGGCGGCGTCGAACGGCAGCTTTAACTTAGTACTGAATCCGTACATGAATCGACTCCTATTTCAAAATTAGCGATTATTTGACGGGCGAGGATTGCATCATCTGATCGTGCTGCAGCATCTGCTCCATCATCATTTGCATCATGTCCATGCGTTTTTCCATCATTTCCTGGCGTTGCGTCATGTCGCCGCGTGCCGTATGTTTATGGCCACCCTTTGCCGTGCCGCCACCCTGACCGCTGCCCATCATCATCGGGCCGCCCATGCAGCGCATTGCCTGCATGTTTTCCTGCATGGTCTGCGCGTGCGCCTGCATCAGCTTCTGGCGTTCCTGCGGGTCGGTCGTCGCCTGAAGTTTTTCCATCTGTTGCTGCATGGTCTTCATGTTCTCCTGCATCTGGGACATTTGTTTGTCCATGTCCATGGTCATCGCCTGTCTGGCGGGAGCCGATTTCTTCTGCGCCGAGGTAGGTGCTGACAGAGATTTGTCCTGCGCTGATACGATCGGCGCTGCCAGGGCGCCGGCTACGATTGCAGCGACGAGCATCGAGGTTTTCATAATGGTCTTTCCTTTTAGGGTTGTATGGATTCATGTTTCCGTTACTGGCGACCATTGGGAGTCCCTGCAGTGTGCGCACGGGCGGCAGGTCCGCGATGGCCCACCCTGACCTCCGGCGGTCCGTCTGCCTGCCTTACTTCTTTCCGACGATGGCCGAGAACAACGCCACGCCCAGTACGACGACAAGCAAGGTTGGAAGCCACATCCAACTGATCCCGCCCATGCTTCCGCTGCCCATCATCCCGCCACTGAACATGGTCCCGGTCGCCATTCCGCCGCCGAAGAGCAGCAACAGCAAGGCCACGACGACAGACGCAATGGCCAGGGCCGTATTGTTTGTTGAGTTCATAATATGAATTTCCTTTGAGAAATTGAATGTAAAGCCGTTTCGTCCCGCAGAATGCCCTGCGCAGTAGCTGTGGTCTGCAACGCCGCTCGGTGCTTACGCCACCGGGTTCGGTGTCCACTTGCCGGGTCCGCATGACCAATTGCGGGAATATCTTTTATAGATGCAAACGTTTTCACCGTCCGTGCGCTACCGCGCATAATGCTTTTGCGACATATTCGACTCGTAGCGGTTGTAAGCATCGCCGAGTCGCATGCGTGCATCCCGCTGTTCACGCCGCCCAAGACGCGCGTACATGAAGTCCGGAATCGGGAACATGGCGCGCGTGACCGGGAGTCGCCATGTGACAGTCGGCAGGCCCCATAATTGGCCCTGCGTTCCGGGAAGTCAGAGTAGACGGCTGGCGTTTTCGGCGAACGCTTACTTCCCGTCCCGCGGATGGAAGTGTCTGCTAAAATCTCTGGCCGGGTTCGGCCTATCCGGCACGGCTTCCGGGGCCCTCTGCACAATCCCGGTCTTCTCCTCGACGTGCGAGTGAGGTCTCATCTTCATCTGGTGAGCAGCATTTTCTGCCTTGACGGCCGCAGTGTTTGCTGCGTTCTTGGCAGCGGCAGTGTCTGCTGCGTTCTTGGCATCTGCCGGTGCGTCCGTCGCGGCGCTGGCGTTGAGCGAAATGGCCGCCATCAGAGCGAACAGGCTCGCGGCGAGGGTGCGATTCAGTTTCATGATCATCTCCTTAGACAGGTTGGTACGGACCGCTGCAATGTCGGCAAGGCGGCTATCCGCGCTTGTCCTACAGTCTCAGTGTGCTCCCCCTCACCCGTTGCCAACATGACCGCCCGATTACATTATTGTCAGGATAAGGTCTTTCAATAGGCGTTCGCGATAGCGGCGTCGACCAGACTCTTCAACTGCTCGTAGCCAAAGCTGGGCAGCGGACGGCCGTTTACGAAGTATTCCGGGGTCATGGTGACATTGAGCGCCTTGGCATCAGCCAGATCTTGCGCAATGACGCGCTCGATCTCCGGGGCGTTCATATCGCGCTGGATCCGTTCGATATCCAGGCCCAGATTTCCCAGTTGTGGCCAAAGGAGTTCAACCTGTGCTCTGTGATTTGGCGCCCAGCGAGACTGCGAGGCGAAGACCGCCTCGAGTGTTTCCCAGAATTTGCCTTGTCTGCGCGCAGCCTCGAGAATCCTCACCACATCGTCCGATCCGGGGTGGAAAGGCGCGTAGCGCAGGGATAGCCGGATTTTGCCGTCATTTGCCTTCATCAGATTCTTGACGAGCGGGTAGAAATCGCGGCAAGTCCCGCAGGCCGGATCGAAGAATTCGACCAGATGTACCTTGGCTTCCGCCGGGCCGAGCCCGGGCGCACGCTCGCGCGCGAGAAATGCCTGGTTCTGCTCGGCCATTTTCGCGGATTGATCGAGCTTTTTGTTGTTGTAGACCATCGCGCCGAGGAGAAAGACGAGCAGCAGCGCAACTGCGGAAACAATGAACACGGATTTTTTCATTCGGGCACCTTAATGATGCAGTCTGTTTGAGCGGCGAACCAATTGGGAAGAACCGACGTGACTATGCTTTGGCGTGACGGAACGGGGAGCCACGTATCCCGCGTTGACTGGGCCGTGCAAAAAAAGCGGGGCTGCCGCCCGGCTTACTCGGTGAGAGCTTACTTTCCGTCCCGAGGATGGAAGTGCTTGGTTTTGTCTTTGGCGGCGTTAGTTTTGTCCGGCATCGCCTCGGGGGCCCTCTGCGCAACCCCTGTTTTTTCCTCGACGTGTGAATGAGGCCTCATTTTCTTCTGGGAGGCCGATTTTTGCATATGGGCGGCTGGCTTTTCCATTTTCGCATCGACCGGGGTGTCGGTTGCGGCACTGGCGTTGAGCGAGATCCCGGCAGCGATTGCGATCAGGCTCGCGGCAAGAGCGGGCTTAAGTTTCATGGTCATCTCCTTCAAGAGTTGGCAAGAATCACGGTTTGTGACTCACTAGATAGAGATCGGAACTGCAACACGAACCGCGATATCCGCCGCCTATATTCGCATGTCACAGTTTCTATTTTGCTTTCACCTACCCTACAAATAGCTGACAGCCACGTTACATGTTTGTAATCTTGGTAAATTGGGGCCGGCAGCGTGCACAATAAGTGTGCATGACCACTGCCACGAGGAAGAGCAATGAAAATCCTGATCGTAGAAGACGAGCAAAAGACCGGCGACTATCTGAAGCAGGGCCTGTCCGAGGCCGGCTTCGTAGCGGACCTGGCGCGCGACGGCATCGACGGCCTGCACCTGGCCCTGACCGACGACTACGATCTCGTGGTGCTCGACGTGATGCTGCCGAAACTGGACGGCTGGCAGGTGCTGCGCGAAATCCGACATCAGGGCAAGCAGCTGCCGGTGCTGTTCCTGACCGCGCGCGATCAGGTCGAAGACCGGGTGAAGGGGCTGGAATTCGGTGCCGACGATTACCTGGTCAAGCCCTTCGCGTTCTCGGAGCTGCTGGCACGGGTGCGGGCGCTGTTGCGCCGCGGACGGGCCAGCGGCGAGCCCGAACTGTTGCAGATCGCCGACCTCGAACTCGATCTGCTGCGCCGCCGTGTGACGCGCGCCGGAAAGCGCATCGACCTCACTGCCAAGGAATTCGCGCTGCTCGAACTGCTGCTGCGGCGCCAGGGCGAAGTGCTGCCGCGCTCGCTGATCGCCTCCCAGGTGTGGGACATGAATTTCGACAGCGATACCAACGTGATCGAAGTCGCGGTGCGCCGTTTGCGTGCGAAAATAGACGACAGCTTCGAACCCAAGCTCATACGCACCGTCAGGGGCATGGGCTACGTGCTCGAAATTCCGGCGCCGGCATGATGCGACCCAAGTCGATAACCTTCCGCCTCACCTTGTTCTTCTCCACGGCCTCGACGGCCGTGCTGATCGTGATCGGCTACCTGGCCGGCACCCTGGTCGAGGCGCATTTCGAGCAACTGGACCTGGAGGAACTCCGCGGCAAGCTTGAACTGGTACGCCATACCCTGGGCAAGGTACACACGCCGGCCGGCATGGCGGCCGTACCGGAGAAACTATCCGACGCTCTGGTGGGCCATCACGTCCTGTCGGTGGCCGTGGTCGGGGCCGGGCGCAGCTTGCTGTTCAAATCTCCGGGTGCGGATTTTCCGGCCAGCCTGATCGAGCGCGGGACAACGGAAGACGCCTCCGGCCGCGAGCACCCTGTGGTATGGGAGCAGGGCGGGCAAGGGTACCGCGGCATCGCCGGGACGGCCGTCACCGGAATCGCCGGGCAGCCGCTGGTGACCGTGGCAGTCGCGGTGAACACCGAGCATCACCGCGTGTTCATGCAAACATTCCACCGGCGTCTGTGGCTGGCGATCGGCGCGAGCATTGCGCTGACCGCGCTGCTCGGCTGGATCGCGGCGCGCCGGGGGCTCGCGCCGGTACACGAGCTTGCGCGGCTCACCCACGGCATTTCTATCAGCCGCCTGGGCGAGCGCCTGCCGCCGCAATCGGTGCCGACCGAACTGGTCGATCTGGCGATCGCATTCAACGACATGCTCGCCCGCCTCGAAGGCTCGTTCCGGCGCCTCACGGATTTCTCCTCGGACCTGGCGCACGAGCTGCGCACGCCGATCAGCAACCTGATGACCGAAACGCAGGTGGCGCTGTCCAAGGCACGGTCGGCCGAGCAGTATCGCGAAGTGCTGTACTCGAACCTGGAGGAGTACGAACGACTCGCACGCATGATTGCCGACATGCTGTTCCTGGCGAAGGCGGACAACGGGCTGATCGTGCCGAGTAGCGAACCGGTCGACCTGACGACAGAGGTGCGCAATCTATTCGGCTTTTACGAAGCGTTCGCGGAGGAACACGGCGTAGGTTTGACGCTCGCCGGAGCGGGAAGCATTGCAGGCGACCGTCTCATGATGCGCCGCGCGCTGAGCAATCTGCTTTCGAACGCGATACGGCACACGCCACGCGGCGGTTCGGTAAAAGTGCTGATCGAGCAGCGCCCGTCCGGAGAAATCGGGCTTCGCGTCGAAAACCCGGGCGAGGACATAGCGCCCGAGCACCTGCCGCGGCTGTTCGACCGCTTCTACCGGGTCGATCCCTCGCGCCACAAAGCGCACAGCGAAGGGGCAGGCCTCGGCCTGGCGATCACGAAATCGATCGTCGAGGCGCACAAGGGGAGCATCCGGATATCGTCCGCCGACGGAACGACCCGCTTCGACATCGCGTTTCCCGCGGCAGGCGCCGAACGCCGGGCTGGTCCGCACACGACACCGGCGCAACAGGATTGGGAACGCAGCGGCAAGTGACATAGAATGGCGCTTTCGACCTCAGTTGCCGGCATGTCGACCAACGTTCACAGCCAGTTCGTCGCCTGGTTCCGCTCCGCGGCGCCTTATTTCAACGCCTTCCGCGGCAAGACCTTCGTCATCGCCTTCGGCGGCGAAGTCGTTGCCGACGGCAAGTTCGGCGTGCTCACGCAGGACATCAATCTCTTGCGCAGCACCGGCATCCGCCTGGTGCTGGTGCACGGCTCGCGCCCGCAGATCGAAACGCAGCTGAAACTGCGCCGCGCGCGCTCGCGCTATCACGCCGGCGTGCGCATCACCGACGCAGTCGCGCTCGAGTGCGTGAAGGAAGCCGCGGGCCTGCTGCGCGTCGAGCTCGACGCGCTGCTGTCGCAGGGGCTGCCCAATTCGCCCATGGCGGGCGCAGCGATCAACACCGTGTCGGGCAATTTCATCACCGCGCAGCCCATGGGCGTGCTCGACGGCGTCGATCTGCAATACACCGGCACGGTGCGCAAGGTCGATGCCGCGGCGATCGAATCCTGCCTCGCGGCGGACAATCTGGTCATCATTTCCAGCGTCGGCAATTCGCCCACCGGCGAAGTATTCAACCTGTCGATGGAGGACGTGGCCGTCGCCACCGCCAAGGCGCTGCGCGCGGCGAAGCTGGTGTTCCTCAGCGACGCCCCGGTCGAGGATGCGCGCGGCCGGCTGATGCCGGAGCTGTCGGCCCAGGAAGCCGAACAACTGCTCGCCAAGGGAAAAAATCTCACCCCGGACACGCGCCTGTACCTGACCCACGCGGTCGAAGCGGTGCGCGCCGGCGTGGCGCGCGCGCACCTGGTGTCGCACAAGGTCGATGGCGCGCTGCTGCTCGAACTCTTCACCCACGGCGGCTCGGGCAGCATGGTCACCGCGGACAAGCTGGAACGCCTGCGCCCGGCCAGTATCGACGACATCGGCGGCATCCTGCAGCTGATCGAGCCGCTGGAAGCCGAAGGCACGCTGGTTTACCGCGGGCGCGAACTGCTCGAGCGCGAGGTGCGCAGCTTCTTCGTGATCGAACACGACGGCCTGATCGTGGGCTGCGCCGCGCTCTACCCGCTCGCTGGCAAGTCGGCCGAACTCGCGGCGCTCGCAGTACGGCCCGAATACCAGGGACACGGCTATGGCGAGAAGCTGCTCGAGCACGGCGAAGTCGAAGCGCGCCAGCTCGGCTACAGGAAGCTGTTCGTGCTCACCACGCGCACCGCGCACTGGTTCATCGAGCGCGGCTTCGCCGAGGCCGCCATCGGCGCGCTGCCCGAGCCGAAGAAATCGCTCTACAACTGGCAGCGGCGTTCCAAGGTGCTGGTGAAGAAACTCTAGAGGCCGCCAGATACGGCGTCTCCGACAGCGTCGGACGCGGCGGGTGAACCTGCGCGCCGCGCTATGAATAAGAGCAAGAGCGGCTGAGGGCCGGGTTTTATCCGAGATCGTCGATTGCGTACGGATCGCTTTTATCCGTACGCAATCGACGATTCGCGCGGACGGCTTCTGGTCCGCGCCAAGCCGTAAGGTGCGACAGGACACCATTCGAGATGCCGCCTCAATGCGGCATGCAATCGAGCTCCTGCGCCAGCGCGCGCAAACGCGGCGCGATCTCGACGCGGTAGGGT
>JAKAIH010000116.1 GCA_021825225.1 Pseudomonadota bacterium | reverse complement strand
CGCCGGCGCGGTGCTCGATGTTTACCGTCAGGAGCCGCTGCCCGCCGACCACGCCTTCTGGATTACACCGGGCATCACCGTGCTGCCGCATATCGGCGGGCTGGATGCGCACCGGGACGAAATCGTCGCCGCGCTGTTCGCCGAAAACATGGGGCGATATCTCGCCGGCGCGGCTTTGACCGCATTGGTCGACCGCGCACGCGGCTATTGAATTGGCGCATCCGCATGAGGCGCGCCCGGGTATGAGGGACCTGCGCTTCGACGCGGCGCTGCGCGCGCTTGTTACGCACAATCTTGGCCTGCGCCCCGCGACGTCCCTGCCTGAGCGCGGCTTCAAGCGCGCCGCGGTATGCCTGATCCTCACCGATGATGGCGCAGGGCGTGCGGCGCTGGTGCTGACCCTGCGCGCCAAGCACCTCAGCGCCCATTCGGGACAGTTCGCTCTGCCCGGGGGGCGCGTCGATGCGGGCGAGTCGGCCATGGAAGCTGCGCTGCGCGAGGTGCGCGAGGAGGTCGGGCTGGAACTTGCGCGCGAGGCCGTTCTGGGACGGCTGGACGATTACCCCACGCGCTCCGGCTATCTGATCACGCCTCTCGTTGCGTGGGCCCCGGACGATGCGTGCATGTGCGCGAATCCGCAGGAGGTGGACGTCATTTACCGGGTGCCGCTGGCAGAACTCGGCCGCCCGGGCTCGCCCGAATTCGCCGCGATTCCGGAAAGCGACCAGCCGGTGATCCGCTATCCGCTGCTCGGCACGCTGGTGCATGCACCTACTGCGGCGGTGATGTATCAGTTCATGGAAGTCGCAGTGCACGGCCGCGCCACAGCTGTGGCGCATCTGGAGCAGCCCGTGTGGGCTTGGCGCTAGCGCAATGCGGCAGGGGCCGCCGCACTCAGTCCACGACGAACAGCTTCGCGCCCAGAGCCGTGGACGAGCGATGCGGCTCGGCGCCGTCGGCGACCTGATAGCTCATGCCGGGCCGCAATACGAAGCGCCGTCCGTCCTCGAGTTCGGTGTGCAGTTCGCCTTCCAGGCAGAGCAGGATGTGGCCCTTCGAGCACCAATGGTCCGCCAGGTAGCCGGGCGAGTATTCGACCAGGCGCACGCGTATGCTGCCAAATTGCCGCGTGCGCCAGAGCGCAAGCCCGCTTTCGCCTTTGTGTTCGGTCGCTTCGATTTCCGACCAATCGGTCGTGCCGAACGGAATTCCCTGCATATGCATGTGCGTTAGCCTAATTCAGGTGCTGAAAAAACGAAAGCAGGATCGCTGCATCTTGGCGCGGTACATGGCTGCATCGGCGAGCTTGACCAGGGTTTCATGGTCCCGGGCGTCGTCCGGATAGATGGCGATGCCTATGCTGGTGCCGATGTTCACGCTCTGCCCCTGCCGCTCGAGCTGAAACGGCTGCGACAAGGCGGCGATGAGTTTTTCAGCGATGGGCACGACATTCTCGCGGCTGCCTATGTCGTGCAGGATGACCGTGAATTCGTCGCCACCGACGCGTGCGACCGGGTCCGATTCGCGCACCTGCTGGCGTATCCTTGCGGCCGCATTGCGCAACACTTCGTCGCCGGCGCTGTGTCCCAGCGTGTCGTTTACGGGCTTGAACCGGTCCAGATCGAGGTAGAGCAGGGCGAAGCGGCGCGAATCGCGCTTGGCGAGACTGATCGCCTGGCCCAGACGGTCGTTGAACAGCAGCCGGTTGGGAAGCCCGGTCAGGCTGTCGTGGTGCGCCAGGTGGCGGATGCGCTCGGCCGCCTGCTGTTGCTCGGTAATGTCGGTCGTGACGGCGTAGCAGCCGAGAACACTGCCGTCCTTGGCAACGTGCGGCAGGAGTCTGACCTCGATGTGGCGGGATTCGCCGTTCGGCAGCTTGTGCGGCCTTTGATAGCTGGCCGGATGCCCTTGCAGCACCTGCCTGTGATAGCTCTCGACGTCGCAGAACGCCTCGTCGCCGATGATTTCGCGCAGATGCATTCCGGGAAGCGCGTCCACTGCGAATCCGAAAAATTCCGCGAAGCGTTTGTTGGCAAAACGGCAGCGCAGATTCGCGTCCCAGGACACAGTCATCGACGGAACATTATCGGCGAACAGGCGCAACTGCTCCACGCTATCGCGCAATGCCTGTTCTGCGCGCATCTTCTCGGTGATGTCGGTCGCCATGGAATAGCATCCGGGGATGCGGCCGTGCTCCGCGGCGCGCGGCACCACCCTGACCTCGATGCACCGTTGTTCGCCGCCCTTGAGATGCACCATGCGTTGATAGACCACCGGATCGCCTTCGAGCGCCTGCTTGAAATGCCTGGCCACGTCCGGATAGGCCGTGTCGCCGACGATGTCGCGCAAGGGCTTGCCGACCATGTCGGCGACGCTCACCCCGAAAAAATCCGCATAGCGCCTGTTGGCGAAGACGCAACGCATCGCCCGGTCGACATACAGGATCATCGCCGGCACGTTGTCGGTCAGCAGGCGCAATTCGGCTGCGCTGTCGCGCAAGGCCTTTTCCGTGTGCCTGCGCTCGGTAATATCGGTGTAAATGCTGACGAAGCCGCCGCCCGGGAGCGGGGTTCCGCGGACCTCCAGAACGGTACCGTTCGGCCGCGTGCGCTCGAACACATGCGGCTTCATTGCGCGGACGCGCTCGAGCGCTGCGGCGGTGATTTCCTCGGGATCGCCTGGTCCGTAGTCCCCGCGCAGGGCGTTGAATTGCAGCAGCGCCGGCAGCGAAGGCAGCCCGCCGGCAAACAGTTCGGCAGGGAAGTCGAGCAGTTCCCTGAGTTTCGCGTTGCACGCGATCATCTCCAGGTCCGGGCCAAACAGCGTGACTCCGCTCGGCAAATAGTCCAGAAACACCTGGAGCATCGCCTGGGCATCGAGCGGCACCGCGCGCGCGTCGGCTAGCCTCGGTCGCGGCGCCGGCTCGGCGCCGGTCTTGCCGGTTGCAGCCATACCTCTGTCCCCCTCCGGGCTCGAGTTGCGGAATTCTTTACCGGACGCAGCGCCGCACGATGCTGCTGCCGGCGGCTTTTGCCGGGTCGCCCACCGCCAAGCCCGGATCTTGGTCGAAGCGGAAAACGCGCTCCTCCTTTGCATCGCTTGCGCCCAGCAGCACCAGCAGCATCAGGATTCGTCGTTGCATTGCCTGCATCCTCCGGATATTCAAGACTGTGCTAGCGCGTCCGCAGTGCTGGCAGGTGATTGCGTAGGCTACCCGGCACCGGCGCGCACGGCAACCATTCGCTGCGCGCATACGGCAGTGCTTGACGCACAGGTGCCGGATGGCGTGTAATTTGGCCACTCCCACGGAATCTGGCGGTTCAAGCGGTGCTATTGTACTTGGCAATCGACAAGCTCTGGCTGGCGCGCTGCGGCCGCCGCCGATGATGGAAATGCCGGCCTCGCTCGAGTTGGCGTCGCTGTTCCTGCTGCTGATCGGGATCGGACTCGCATTTTCCGACATCCGCCTGTCGGGCTGGGTCGTGGGCTGGATTCTGCTCTCCGGGGCGCTTCTGGTGCAGTGGTTCCGCAGCGTTCTGAGTTACAGCATCGAACGCGGCAGCGCCGACGCCGAGTTCTATCAGATCGCGGACGATTGGATGGGGCTGGGGTTCGCGCTGCTCATCGTGGCCTCGATGTACATGATGCGCGAGGTGCTGGCGCGTCACAGCCTCGCCGAGGAGCGCGTGCGCGTGGTCAGCGCGGTTGCGCAGGATGCCGTGGTCATGATGGATCACCAAGGCAAGATCGCGTTCTGGAACAAGGCGGGACAAAGGATCTTCGGCTACAAGGAGGAGGAGGCGCGCGGCAGGAAGCTGCATGAATTGATCATTCCGGAGCGCAACCGCGCGGAATTCGAGCGAAGCTTCATCGGTTTCAGGAGAACCGGCGAGGGGCCGGCGATCGGCAAGACGCTGGAGCTTGCAGGCTTGCGCAAGGACGGTACGGAGATCGTCACCGAGGTTTCTTTTTCCGGGGTGAACCTAGACTCCAAATGGCATGCAGTCTGCATTTTTCGCGACGTCACCGAGCGCAAGCGCGCCGAGCAGATGATCGCGCTCGAGTACGCAGTGGCGCGCTGTCTCGACGTCGCGGACAGCAGCACCGAGGCGCTCAGGGCGGTGCTGCGCGCCATCTGCCAGACGCTGAACTGGGATTGCGGCCGCTTTCTGCGCGTAGACGAGGCGGCCGGCGTGCTGCGCCTGGTCGAGTACTGGAGCGTGCCGGATGCGACGATCCAGGGATTCTTGAGCGCGGCGCAGGGATTCACCTACGGCGCGGGTGTCGGCATGTCAGGCAAGGTGTGGCAGTCGGGTCAGCCGTTGTGGATCGCGGACATCACCAAGGACGCCCGAGCGCTGACCGCGATTTTCAAGGCCGAGTCCGGTGTGCGCGGCGCATTCGTTTTTCCGGCGAAAGCGCAGGGGAAGACGATCGGCGTGTTCGCCTTCAACAGCCGCGAAATTCGCGAGCCCGATCCCCAGCTGCTGTCGGCGGTGCGGGTGATCGGGAGCCAGGTCGGCGGATTCCTGCAACGCCAGCGCGGGGACGAGGCGTATACGGTAGTGCAGTAAGGCCGCGATGTAATTCCTGCGCCTGCCAGCGGCCGGCCGCCGCGCATTCTTGCCGTCTCAGCTCTGCGCACGGAGCAGCGCACCGCTGAGCAGGTTGCGCGAAAGGTATTGGCGGCGGTAGGTTTCGAAGGGCACGCGGTCCGCGGCCTCGATTCTTCGCTGTGCCGCCAGCGATTCCTCGGCCATGCGCGCGTAGCGCGCTTCCGCCTCCGCCGGCAAGGGCAGCTCCTGCAGGGTGCGCCGGTGCTGATCGGATTGTGCCAGGGCGAAGGCCACGTAGGACTTGTCCTTGCTGCGGCCGATTTCGGCCAGCACGCGGGCCGAGCGAGTCATCGCTGGATCCGCGATGGCGGCCAGTGCCGCCGCCAGGGCATCCCGGTAGGCGCTGCCGGCGTGAGCCCGGTCCAGGGCTGCCGCGATCGGCTCGCACTGCAGCAGCAGCTCGCGGCCCCATTCGGCCAGGCTGAGTTTCTCGTCGCGCCTGACCAGGCGCAGATTCGGGTCGCGCCCGCGCTCGGCGACGTCGTGCTGGTTTAGCGACATCGCCGCGATCTCCTCGGGCGTATCCGGAGGGCTGTCGTGCAGCAGGCAATGCAGCAGGAAAATATCCAGAAAGCGCATGGTGTCGGCGGCGATGCCGACGGGGCAGAACGGGTCGTTGTCCATGCAGCGCACCTCGATGTATTCGACGCCGCGCTCGCCCAGCGCGTACAGCGGGCGCTCCCCCGATTGAAAGCGCGGTTTGGGCCTGATGGTGCCGTAGAATTCGTTCTCGATCTGCAGCAGCGTGGTGCCGAGCTGCAGGTAATCGTCGCCCTTGCGCAGGCCGATCGCTTCATACGGAGGGTAGGGTCGGGTGAGCGCGGCATTCAGCGATTCCGCGTAGCTCCTCAGGCTGTTGAAGCTCACCGCCAGCGATGCCTGGGCATCGCTCTGATAGCCCAGCGGCCCCATGCGCAGCGAGGTGGCGCCGGGCAGGAACAGCGTGCCGGCATTGAACTCCTGCAGCGTGTGCGTGCGGCCGGCGACGAAGCTGCGGCACACCGTGGGCGAGGCGCCGAACAGATAGAGCAGCAGCCAGGAGTGGCGTCTGAAGTTGCGGATCAGGTGGAAATATGCGTCGGTCTGATAGGCGAGGGCGGAGCCGCCGCGCGCGTCGGCCTGTTGCAGCAGGGGCCAGGCCGCCGCGGGCATGGAAAAGTTGTAATGCACGCCCGAAATGGTCTGCATGCGCCTGCCGTAACGTCGCGCGAGGCCGTGCCGGTAAACGGTCTTGGACCGGCCCAGGTTGGAGCTGCCGTATTGGCCGATCGGAATGTCATCGTCGTCGGGCAGGCCGCAGGGCATGCTGGTGCACCACAGCAGTTGCTCGCCCACATGCCGGTAGACGATCTGGTGAATCTCGGTGAGTTCGGCAAAGCAGGCATCCGCATCGGTGTGCACGCCGGTAATCAGTTCGAGCTGGGACTCGCTGAAATCGGTGGTGATATGCGGGTGCGTGAGCGCCGACCCCAGCGCGGCCGGATGCGGCGTGCTCGCGAGCATGCCGTCGGGTCTGACGCGCAGGCTTTCCTTTTCGATGCCTCGCCGGATGCCGGTGAGCACCTCGTGCGGAAGTATCCGCAGCAACTGGTGGAGTCGATTCATGCATGTTCCTCTGGGCTTGACACCCTCAAGGTTAGCAGAACCACGTTGCGGTTTGCTGTCAAACTCCAGGCTTTGCGTTACCATCGGGCGCAAAATGTGACGCAGGCGGAGGCAGGCGCGCCGGCAGCGGCTGGCGGCGGGCGACCCGGCAAGGCGACCGCAAAAGACGAACCGGCAGCAGGGGCAGGGACATGACGCAGTACGATTACGACCTCTTCACCATCGGCGCCGGCTCCGGCGGCGTGCGTGCGAGCCGCCACGCCGCCCGCCTCGGGGCGCGCGTGGCCGCGGCCGAGGAGCGCTACCTCGGCGGCACCTGCGTCAACGCCGGCTGCATCCCGAAAAAGCTTCTCTCCTACGCGGCACATTACGGCGAGGATTTCGCACACGCCGCCGGCTACGGCTGGCGGCTCGCTGCGCCCGCATTCGATTGGCACGCCCTGATCGCCAACAAGGATCGCGAGATCGAGCGACTGAACGGCGTCTATGCGAAGCTGCTTGCCGGCGCCGGGGTCACGCTGCTGCGCGGACGCGCCACGCTCGCCGATGCGCATACAGTGGTAGTCGATGGCAGGCGCATCAGCGCGCGATACATCCTCATCGCCACCGGCGGCTGGCCGGTGGTGCCGCCGATTCCCGGGGCCGAGCTTGCGATCAGCTCGAACGAAGCATTCCATCTGGGCGAACTGCCGCGGCGCGTGCTGGTGGTGGGCGGCGGCTATATCGCGGTCGAGTTCGCTTCCATTTTCAACGGGCTCGGCGCGGACACCACGCTGGTCTATCGCGGCGAGCGCCTGCTGAAGGAATTCGACGCCGACCTCGGCAGCTTCCTCGCCGCGCAGATGCAGCGCAAGGGCGTGCACATCCGCTTTCACAGCACTATCGGGCAGATCGCGCGCGGCGCGCAGGGCGGCGGGCTGCGCGCGACGCTGGCCGACGGCTCCGTGCTGGAGGCGGATTGCGTCATGTATGCAACCGGCCGCGCACCCAATACCCGCGGCTTGGGTCTGGAGCATGCCGGCGTGCAGGTGGCGGCCAACGGCGCGATCGCGGTGGACTCGAAGTTTCAATCGAGCGCGCCGTCGGTCTATGCCGTGGGCGATGTCATCGATCGCGTGCTGCTGACACCGGTGGCTCTCGCCGAGGGCATGGTCGTAGCCGAGAACCTGTTCGGGGCGGGCGGGCGCAGCATGGATTACGAGGGCATTCCGACAGCGATTTTCAGCAATCCCAATGTCGGCACGGTAGGCCTGTCCGAGGCGCAGGCGCGCGCGCGCTTTGGCGAAATCGACTTGTATCGCACGACTTTCGTGCCGCTGCGCCACCAGCTGACCGGCAGCGGCGAGCAGGTATTGATGAAGCTGGTGGTGGAGCGCGACACCGAACGCGTGCTCGGCGTGCATGTGGTGGCGCCGGACGCCGGTGAGATCGTCCAGGGCTTCGCGGTGGCGCTCAAGTGCGGCGCGACCAAGCGCCAGTTCGACGCCACGATCGGCATCCACCCGACTATTGCCGAAGAGCTGGTGACATTGCGCGA
>JAKAIH010000115.1 GCA_021825225.1 Pseudomonadota bacterium | reverse complement strand
GATGGAAACTAGCTTGCGCCTGGGCATCGATTTGGGCGGCACCAAGATCGAGATCGTCGCCCTGGGAGACGCTAACGCGCAATTGCTGCGCCGCCGTGTGCCTGCGCCGCGCGGCGACTATCAAGGCACGCTAACGGCGATCGCCGATCTGGTACGGCAGGCCGAACGCGACTTGGGCAGGCGCTGCTCCCTGGGACTCGGAATTCCCGGCGCGGAGTCGCGCGTCACCGGGCTGATCAAGAACGCAAACTCGACCTGGCTGATAGGCCGCCCTCTGCGGCAGGACCTGCAAACGCTGCTGCAGCGCGAAGTGCGACTCGCCAACGATGCCAACTGCTTTGCGCTGTCCGAGGCAACCGATGGCGCCGCAGCCGGTGCCGAAGTGGTGTTCGGCGCGATACTCGGCACGGGCGTGGGCGGCGGCATAGTCGTGCGCGGGAAAGTGCTCCCCGGCGCGAACGCAATCGCGGGAGAATGGGGCCACAACCGGCTGCCGGGCGACGAAGCCCAATGGCCGCGCTGCTACTGCGGACGCGACGGTTGCGTCGAGACCTTTCTCAGCGGCCCGGGCATGCGGTTCGATCATGTGCGCTGCGGCGGCGAGGGGCTGGAACCTGCGGAGATCGCCGAGCGCGCCGCCGCCGGCGATGCGGCCTGCGAAGCAACGTTGCGCCGCTACGAAGCCAGGCTCGCGCGTGCGCTCGCTGAAGTCATCAACCTGCTTGACCCGGACGCAATCGTGCTCGGCGGCGGACTGTCGAACCTCGATCGCCTGTATGACAACGTACCCAGGCTCTGGTCGGCGCAGGTGTTCTCCGATCAGGTCGCGACGCGCCTGCTCAAGAGCCGCCATGGAGACGCCTCAGGCGTGCGCGGGGCGGCCTGGCTATGGGAGTGAACGGTGTGCGTGCAAACATGACGCGGCGACCCGGCGTGACATTGACTTTGTCGCATCGCGAGACTACATTTTTGGCGCAGCCCTTGCATAAGCCAGGAAAGCAGCAGGCATGCCAGACCGCAGCACCATTCGCATTCTGATCATAGACGACGATATCGAATTCGCCGGAGTGCTGCGCATGCATCTCGCGGCGGCGGGTTACGCGGCGGAGGTGGCCGAGGACGCGGTCGAAGGCGGCAAGGCGCTGCTCGAGCGGCCGCCGGCGCTGGTCCTGTGCGACATCGGCATGCCGTACTTGAACGGGCTGGAGTTCATGTCGCTGATGCAAACCGACGCGCATTCGGCGTCGATCCCGGTGGTATTTGTCTCAGGCCGCAGCGACACCGCCACCATGACCAAGGCGGTGGAACTCGGCGCCGCGGATTTCCTCACCAAACCGATCACGCGCGAGCAACTGCTGCAGACAGTCGAAGCCTGCCTGCAGGCGGGCGGGCGCAGAGCAGCGCCGCCGAATTACGGCTTTCCACCCGTGGTCTAGGGCTGCTCGCGCCGGTGCCGCCGTAGACAAGCATCTCGCGTCTGGTTACCCTGTGCGCTCGCGCTGATGCGTTTGCGGACAAGTCCTCATGTTCACGAATATTCTGGTACCCACCGATGGCTCCGGCTTCTCCAACAAGGCGGTGGCGACAGCCGCGCGGCTGGCGCAATCCCTGCGCGCGAAGCTGCTGGTGCTGCACGTCAGATCCCCGATCGAAACGCCGCACCATGTCGAAGGCGGCGCGCTAAGCAATCTGGGCGG
The DNA here is from genome assembly GCA_021825225.1 of Pseudomonadota bacterium. Taxonomy (GTDB): domain Bacteria; phylum Pseudomonadota; class Gammaproteobacteria; order Burkholderiales; family SG8-39; genus 2-12-FULL-64-23. The sequence goes on along the minus strand of JAKAIH010000115.1, from coordinate 6,076 downwards.
AAAAGTGGTGATGCAGGAGATTGAAGACGAGGAGCGCAGGCTGCTCGATGCCGCCCTGGAGATAGCCGCAGCCGACGGAGTGACGGCGGGGACCGCATTCATCGCAGGTTACTCGCCCTACGAGGCCATCATCCGCATCGCCCAGGAACAGCACTGCGATCTGATCGTGATGGCTTCGCACGGCCGGCGCGGCATCTCCGGTTTTCTCCTCGGCAGCGAAACGCAGAAACTGCTGACCCACACGACGATTCCGGTGCTTATCGTGCGATGAGCTGCGGGCCGGCGCAATGCTCCCTCGATTACGCCTGGCGCTTGCGCGCGACGACGCCCATGAGCGCCGACATGCCGGAATGGCCCTTGCCCTCATCGACCGGCTCTTCGTAGCAGCGCAGCTCGAGGATGTCCATGTCCTGCAGCAGCTCGCGCACCATCGCCTCGGTATAGAGGTGATCCAGTTCCGGCGGGCCGCCGGTGCCGTACTGCAACTGCTCCGCGCGGTAGCCCTGGAGTATCAGCAGCCCGCCCGGCTTGAGCGTCCGCTGCATCAGCGGGAACAGCTTCTCGCGCACTGCCGGTGACGCAAACTGGATGAAAATCGCTGCAACCAGGTCGTAGGCCGAAGGTTCCCAGGACCACGCGAAGGTCTCGCACACGTTGAAGCCGACGCGCACGCCGCGGCTGAGCGCAAGCCGCTCGGCTTTGGCCACCGCGGTGGGCGAGAAGTCGAAGGCATCCACGCGCAGACCCTGCTCGGCCAGCCAGACGCTGTTGCGGCCTTCCCCGTCGGCGATCGACAGCGCCCGGCTGCCTTTGGCGAACAGGTTGGTTTTTGATGCAAGGTAAGCATTCGGACGTTCGCCGAACAGATATTCGCCTACGCTGAAGCGTGCCTCCCAGCGTATCAGTGCGGTTTCAAGGGTATGCGGCCCGGTGCGGCCACCTGCCTGCTGCGTCATCGAGATTGCTCCTTTTGCTAACGCCCAAATTATAATCGCCCCCATTGTTTTTCAACTTTTCCGAAGCACGATATTTTTGTTGCAATAAAAATCCACAGGCTTATCCACAGAAACTGTGGGTAAAATTCGATGCTGCGCAATGGATCGAGAAAGCCACGAGGAGAAACACACATGAACCTGTCCGAAGCACTGCTGCATGCGCTCAAGACGCATGGCGCACGCGAGATCTTCGGCATTCCCGGCGATTACGCGCTGCCGTTCTTCAAGGTTATTGAAGAGTCCGGCATTCTACCGCTGTACACGCTGAGCCACGAACCGGCGGTCGGTTTTGCCGCGGACGCCGCCGCGCGCATCCACTCGGGGCTGGGTGTGGCGGCTGTCACCTACGGCGCCGGCGCGCTGAATATGGTCAATCCGGTTGCCGCCGCATTCGCCGAGAAGTCTCCGCTGGTTGTGATCTCGGGCGCGCCGGGCAAGGGCGAGACGCAGCGCGGCCTGCTGCTGCATCACCAGGCCAAGTCGCTCGACTCGCAATACCGCATTTATCAGGAGATCACTTGCGCGCAGGCCTGCCTTGATGACGTTCGCACCGCGCCGGCCGAAATCGCGCGCGTGCTGCGCGCCTGCCTCAGCCGCTCGCAGCCGGTCTATCTTGAGCTGCCGCGCGACATGGTGAATTTGCCTTGCGGGCAAGTGCCTGCCGCGGGCGAACCCGCCTTCGACCCCGAGGCGCTTGCTGCCTGCGCCGACGAAATCCTGGCGCGCCTGCGCTCGGCGCGCTCGCCGGTATTGATGATAGGCGTCGAAGTGCGCCGCTTCGGACTGGAGCAGAAAGTCGCTGAACTGGCGCGCCGACTGGGGCTGCCCGTGGTCACCAGCCTGCTCGGCCGCGGACTGCTGGCGAATACCGATGCACCACTGCTCGGAACCTATATCGGTGTTGCCGGGCTGCCCGCAATCACCGAACTGGTCGAGAAATCCGATGCGCTGTTTCTGCTCGGCGTGATCGTCTCGGACACCAACCTCGGCGTTTCGGCCAAGCATATCGATCTGCGCCTGTCGATCCAGGCGCTGGACCGGCAGGTAACCATAGCCCATCACGTGTATCCCGAGATTCCCCTGGGCCCGCTGGTCGAGGCCTTGCTGGCACGGCTGTCTGCGCAAACGCCCGCTGCGTTGCAGCATGAAGCCGCCGTGTATCCGCGCGGCTTGCCGGCCGACACTGCGCCGATCACCCCCCTGGACATCGCCACCGCGGTCAACGACCTGATGGACGCGCACGGCAAGATGCCGATCGCGACCGACATCGGCGACTGCATGTTCCTCGCGATGGACATCGAGCACACGGCGCTGGTGGCTCCCGGCTATTACGCCACCATGGGTTTTGGCGTACCCGCCGGCCTGGGCTTGCAGGCCGCGACCGGTCGGCGGCCGCTGATCATCGTCGGCGACGGCGCGTTCCAGATGACCGGCTGGGAACTGGGGAATTGCCGCCGCCACGGCTGGGATCCGATCGTGCTGCTGATCAACAATTCCAGTTGGGAGATGCTGCGCGCCTTCCAGCCGGAATCGAAATTCAACGATCTCGACGACTGGCACTTCGCCGAAGCGGCCATCGCCTTGGGCGGCGACGGCGTGCGCGTGCGCAACCGCGGCGAACTGGCGCAGGCTCTGAACGCCGCGCAGCAGCGGCGCGGGCGCTTCCAACTGATCGAGGCCATGGTCGCGCGCGGCGCAATGTCGCCGACGCTGGCGCGTTTCGTCGAAGGCGTCAAGAGCAAGCGCGTCTAGACGCGGCGTCCTGCCGCGATCCACCGATCGCGCCCTTGCCCTACTTCTTTTCGTGCGCCTTCAGCCACGCGTCGGCGCGCTGTTTGGACTCGGCGATCTGTTCGGGGGTCATCAGGCGCTCGACCAGAATACGATTCCTCCTGCCCTCATCTTCGCCGTTCGCAGCGGCGATACTCCACCATTTATGCGCTTCGACATAGTCCGTCGCCACGCCTTCATGCCCGGCTTCGTATATCCGGCCAAGATCGAGCTGCGCCATCGGATCGCCGCTTTCGGCCGCCTTGCGATACCAGTAGACTGCCTGCTTGTAGTCGCGCGCCACCCCCTGCCCGGTCTCTGACATCAGGCCCAGCGCAGATTGCGCCCAGCTGTGCCCCTGCTCCGCCGCTTTGCGGAACCAGGACGCGGCCTGCACGTAGTCCTGTGCCACGCCCTGTCCGGTCTGGTACATGCGGCCGAGGTTGAATTGCGCTATGGCGTTTCCCTGTTCCGCCGCTTTGCGATACCAGTGCGCCGCCTGCTTATTGTCCTGCGCAACGCCCTGCCCCTTCTCGTAAAGAGATCCCAGATTGTTTTGCGCTCCCGCATTTCCCCGTTCCGCCGCCTGCCTGTACCAGAACGCCGCCTGCCTGTAATCCACGGCGGTGCCCTGTCCCTTCTCGTACATAATGCCCAAGGTGGTTTGCGCTGACGCATTGCCCTGTGCTGCCGCTTTCTGCCAGGAATCCATCGCCTTCACGTAATCATGGGCCAGATAAGACGTCACGCCGTCCTCAAAGTCTCCAGCCCATGCTGGGGCTAGCCACAATGCCAAAACGATGCCTGTCGCCGCCAATACCCGCATGTCACGCCTCGTCGAATGAAGTGATGATAATCGCATATCAGGGCAGGTCCGCCGCGCCGCGCCAACCAGCAGGCATCCCGGCCGCCGCGCTCAGCATGCCCAAGGACCCCGCCTCGTATCCGTCGACAGCGAACGCCATGGATTCGCCCTCGACCTGCAGTCCGGCGATATAAAGCAAAGGCAGGTAATGCTCGGGCGTGGGCACCGACAGACGCGCGTCTTCGCCCCAGCGCTCGAAATCGATCAGCGCCTGGTGCTCGCCCGAGGCGAGCGCAGCGCGCACCCGCTCGTTGAAGCGCCGCGCCCAGTCGTAGGCAGGCGCGCTTTCGCCGCGCCGCATCAGCATCAGGTTGTGCACCACATTGCCGCTGCCGACGATCAGCACATCTTCGTCGCGCAACGGCGCCAGCCGCTGGCCCAGTTCGTAGTGAAAGCGGGCAGGCTTGGTGCCGTCCATGCTGAGCTGCACCACAGGCGTGTCCGCGTCGGGGAAGGCATGCGCCAGCACCGACCAGGTGCCGTGGTCCAGGCCCCAGGACTGATCGAGGTGCACTGGCAGCGGCGCGAGCAACTCGCGCAGGCGCGCGGCCAGCGCGGGATCGCCCGGCGCCGGGTATTGCATGTCGAACAGTGCCTGCGGGAAACCGCCGAAATCGTGAATCGTCGGCGGACTTGCCATTGCGGTCGCGGCAGTGCCGCGCGTGAGCCAATGCGCCGAGATTGCCAGGATTGCCTTCGGCTTGGGCACGTTTGCGCCCAGCGCGCGCCAGGCTTCGGTGTAGCGGTTGTGCTCGAGCGTGTTCATCGGGCTGCCGTGTCCGAAGAATATGACCGGCATGCGCGCCTTGCCTGCAGTGTTCATGGTCGACTCCTACGCGGCGCCTTCAGTGCTTGTTCACATGGATGTTACCAGTCGCGAGGGTGATTTCGCGCAGAAAGCTCAACAAACCTGCGATCAGTGCGAGCATCGCTCCGACAAACATCAACGCGATCAGCTGCGAAACGCTCACCCGCAGCATGGAACCGACAAAAAGCGTTGCCACCACGATGCAGATGCACAGAGCACCGATCGTGCACAGGCTGATGGCCCAATGGATCAGGCGCGCCCGCCGCGCCAGAATCGCCATTTCCACCTGCGCGATAGCCTGCTCGTCCGCCGCGGCTTTTGGGCTGCTGCTTTCCAGTACCCGGTAGCGATCGACAATGCGTCCCAGGCGGTTGATGAGCACCGCCAGGATGGCACCGACGCCGGAAAGCAGAAAGACCGGCGCGACAGCCAGCTGAATGACGTGAGAGACGCTGGTAATACTCGAAACGGTTTCCATGAGGGATCCTCTGAGCAAGAGTCGTAAAATATGAAAGTGTCAGGCCGGCACCGCCGAACATCGGGTTTCGCATCGATCGCGGCGTGCTTTCACCCGCCGGACGCGACACCCGCCAAGGCGCGGCGCTCCTGCGCGCGCCCGAGCGCAAGTGCCAGCGCGAGCCATGCACCGGCCAGCGGCGCTGCAGTCAGCGCAATCGTCGACAGTTCCAGCCCCGCGCCGCGCAGCAGCGCGAACAACCAGCCGCTCGCCGCATCCGCGCCGCGGAACACGACGATGTCGATCACGTTCTTCGCCTTGTATTTCTCCTCGCGCGCGAGCACGGTAAACAGGACTTCCCGCGCCGGGTTCGACAGAGCGAAATTGACTGTCCGCTGCAGCGCCTGGAACGCAATGACCACCAGCAGCATCGGAGCGGCAGCCAGCGCAAGGAAGCCCAAGCCGAAGACCAGCGGAAGCGCCGCCGCGGCGCGGCCGACGCCAAAGGCCGTAGTGAGCCGGCCGGTGGCAAGGATCTGAAGCGCAAGGGTCAGTATGCCGATCGCGAACTCGATGCCGGCGAAAATCCGGATGCGCACCGCCGGATCATCGGAAGCCGCGGCGACGATGCTCGCCTGCTGGAAATACAGGAAGGTTCCGCAGAGCGACAGCAAGCTTACCCATAGCGCAATGCCGGCCAGATAAGGCGAACGCAGCACCATCGCGATACCCGCCAGCCAGCCTCCGCCGAGTACGCCTGGCGCCGCAACTCTTGCACTTGCACATACTGCGGCCGGCTCCAACCGCCGCGCGCACAGCACAGCCAGTTCCAGCAACAATGCCGCGACAAGCAGCAGATTGACCGGGCCGAGCGGCAGCGCCAGCGCCACCGTCAGCGCGGGGCCGAGCAAGGCCCCGGCGGAGCCGCCGGCAGCAATGAAACCGAACAGCCGCTTTCCCTGCTCGCTTGTGAACAGATCTGCCATATATGACCAGAATACGGATACCGCGAACAGGTTGAACACGCTGATCCAGACGAAGAACACCCGCGCCAACTGCACCTTGGCGACATCGAAACTCAGCAGCAGCCAGAAGATGGCGAGGTTCGCGACAAAAAAGTGATAAACCAGCGGGATGAAGCGCCGGCGCGGCAAGCGCGCGACCATGGCACCGTACACCGG
>JAKAIH010000114.1 GCA_021825225.1 Pseudomonadota bacterium | reverse complement strand
GGACGAGCCGCTGCACCTGTTCGGCGAGAACACCGCGCCCGCTCCCGGCGAGATCGTGCTGTCCGCGCTGGGCGGCTGCCTCGGCGTCGGCATCACGGCGGTCGCCACGCACCGGCAAGTCAGGCTGTCGAAGCTGGAGATCTTCCTCGAAGGCGACATCGGCAACCCCGCCGCCTGGGGCGCCGGCGGCGCGGAGATGAAGCCCGCGCAAATGGGCTTTCAGGAAATCCGCGTCAAGGTGCTGATCGAAGGCGAGGCCACGCGCGCCGAGCTCGACGACATCGTCAGGCACGCCAATTACTTTTCGCCCGTGGCCAATACCATGCGCAATCCGATTCCGTTTTCGATCAGCCTGGCCGACTAAGCCGTCGGGGCAATCAACGGTCGGTCAATCCACGCCGAGTTTGGCGATGCGGTAATTGAGCTGGCGCAGGGTGAGTCCCAGCGCCTGCGCCGCACGCGACTTGTTGCCGCGCGCGGCTTTGAGCGCAGTGGCGATTGCGTCCGCGTCTTCGCCCGCGACCGGCCGCCATGCGCGCACTCTGGAGGAGTGCGCCGCGGCCCGTTGCGGCCGCAGCACATCGACCGGCTGGCCCTGCGCTTCGGTCACGAGCGCGTATTCCACTGCTGCGTCGTCTATGCGTTCGCCCTCGGCGAGCAGCACCACGCGCTCGAGCACGTTGTAGAGTTGGCGGATGTTGCCCGGCCAGGGATAGGCGACCAGGCTCGCCATCGCCGCCGGCGCCAGCGCGACCCTGCGCCCATGCGCGAGATTGATCTGCTCGAGGAAATGCAGGGCCAGATGCTTGATGTCCTCGGCGCGCTCGCGCAGCGCCGGCAGCGAAATAGGGATCACGTTGAGGCGGTAGAACAGGTCGGCGCGAAAGCGCCCCTCGGCCACGAGCCGCTGCAGCTCGCGATGGGTGGCGGCGACGATGCGCACGTTGACCGCGATCTCCTTGCGTCCACCGATGCGCTCGATCACATGCTCCTGCAGCACGCGCAGCAGCTTGACTTGCAGCGCGAGCGGCAGATCACCGATCTCGTCGAGAAACAACGTGCCGCCGTCGGCCATCTCGAAGCGGCCCGGCCGCGCCTGCGCGGCGCCCGTGAATGCGCCTTTCTCGTGGCCGAACAGTTCGGCCTCGAACAGGGTATCGGGAATCGCCGCGCAATTGACCTTGATGAACGGCAAGGCCGCACGCGCACTCATCCGGTGCAGCGCCTGCGCGAACAGCTCCTTGCCGGTGCCCGATTCGCCCAGCAGCAATACGCTCGCATCGCTCCGCGCGACCTGTTCCAGCTGGCGCAGCGCGCGCGCGAGCAGCGGCGAGCGGCCGACGATGCCATGCATGGCCGGAGTGCTCTGGCTCTGCGCCAGCGCCTGGCGCAGGCGCCGGTTTTCGTCCTCGAGCCGCGCGGTGCGTTCGGCCACCAGGCGATTGACCCGCAGCACCTGGCCGATCAGCGTCGCCACCGTGCGCAGGATCGCCATGTCGGCGGCGAGCGCGCGGCGGCGCCGGCGCAGGCGGTGCACGCCGAGCACCCCGGCGACGCGGCCATCTATCTCCAATGGCAGCGCGATGAAGGACACCGTTTCCTGCGGCAGGCTGGCGCGGCGCACGGCGCGCGCGAGATAGCCGGGCTCGCGGTCGATGTCCTGCACGATCAGGGTTTCGCCGGTGCGCATCACGCGGCCGGTGATACCCTCGCCCAGCGCATAGCGGCCGCGCGCGATTTCGCCGCGCGTGAGGCCATAGGCGTGGCGGATCGCCAGCTCGCCGCCCTCGGGCTGGGGCAGGACCACGCGGCCGCGATTCAGTCCGAGCAGCTCGGACAACAGGTGCAGCGTTTCGCGGATCACCCGGTCGGGCTCCAGGCTGCGGCCCATGAGGCGGATGCATTCGCGCACCAGCAGCGTTTCCTGCTGCTGCAGGGTTTCGGGCGGGTGCTCCGCTTCGGAATAGCGCGTGATCTGCGGCATGCCCGAAGATAAGCACGGCGCGTGCCATTTTCCCGGCCGCGGCCCGCGGAGCGCTGCTCAACGCGGCGCAACGCCCGGCTTCACCCCAGGCGCGGCACGGTTGTCAGGGGGCACCGGGACCGGTCCGATGGCGCCGATGTCGCCGGCGAGTTCCCCGCCTTCCTCGATAGAAAGTCTGCCGTAGCGGATCTTCCCCGATACGTGCCCGCTGGCGCGGATCACGAGTTGCTTGCGCACGGTCAATTCGCCATCGAAGTGCCCGCGTATTTCAGCCGTGTCCACAGACGCCTTGCCGACGAATTCGCCGATCTCGGCAATCTGCAATACGCGGCTTTCCATCGCGGCTTCCACGCGCCCTTCGACGACCAGCGTATTGCAGTCGGTGATCTCTGCGCCCTTGAGCTTTATGTCCGGCCCGACAATCAGCTTGCTGACCGACTCCTCGGCCTTTTCCGTGGGCTTGGCAACGGGCGTTGCATCGGTCCGAACCGGCTCCGTCTTCGGCGTCTCATGCCTGGGCGCCGCGGCTGGCGGCGGCGCGTGGCTCAGCGCCTCCTGCATGCGTCCAAATGGACTGGACTCCGGCGTGTAACCGGGACGTGGGGCGTCTTTCTTGCGGAAATTTTCGAGCATGAACGTGTCCTCTAAAAAGGCGAAACTGCGGGCGTGACGGCGCGCGAAACAAGCGCTACGGGCAATCGCGCAAGGCCGCCACCCATGCCTCTTCGCAAGTCTCGGGCCATAGGGCGAAATCCAATTAAATCAGTTGCTTGCGGTGCCGTGGACGCAGGCTCACGTCGTCCACCGGCGACAGGCCCTTGGCGCTTTATTTCAACTCGATGAATCCACGCTCGATTTCATGTCGCCCTCGAACGACAGCGCATCTTCTTTTAGATCAATGTTCTGCTCTATCGCGGATCGGAGCTGTCGTTCTGTCACGACAATCCGGCGCCGACGGAGCGGCTTGAGCGTAGCTAATTATTTGAATCGACTACTAATATCCTGCAGGTATGCGAATTGCTTATGGCTGGCCATGGCCCGAGCGCGAGGGAGCATCCGCATCCTCCCGGCAGCGGATGGGCGCGCGAGCACATGCGGGGATTTTCCATTTCAGCGAGGTTTGCATGCCCATGATGAATCGAATCCTGATAGTCGACAGCCATGCGCTGTTTCGAAGCACCCTGCGGGCCTACCTATCGCAGGAACCGGATTTTCAAATCGTCGGCGTGGCAGGCAGCATGCGCGATGCCATATGGTCCGTCGGGAGCCTGGTTCCGGATCTGGTGCTGACCGAACTGACCATGCCGGACGCCCGCGGCGTCGAGGCGGTTGCCGGAATCAAGCGCCACTATCCCGAAGTAAAGATTGTCGTCCTCAGCTTTCACCGCGAGAACGAATTCATGCGGCGCTGCCGCGATGCCGGAGCGGCCGGCTACCTGGTGAAGGACGCGATTCATGACGACCTGTGCGACGTCATTCGCGCGGTATTGCGCCGCAAGACCTACCTCGGCACGGATGCGGCGGACGGCCTCGTCCCGGACTATCTGCCCGGTTCCGCTGCGCTCGGCGAGGGCTACGGCGCATTTCCGCAGCTGCTCTCGCCGCACTAAGTCCGCCGCCGCGGCGCGTCGCCCGGGACGCAGCGCCGCGAAGCAATGCCGGGCGCCGGCTATTCGTCCACGATCGGATTGGAAGGTATGCCGATCTTCCCGATCTCGGCTTCAGCTATTCCGCCGGGCTGCGTGAACACCGGCGGGCTGCGCTTGGAGCCCGCGCCGCCCGCGTAACCCCTGGCCCGCACGCGGCGGCGCAGCAAACCCGCAAACCGCCTCAGCCGGGTCATGGATCCCGCGTATTCCGCAGCTCCACTCCGGCACGCCGCTTCATATTTACCTCAGCCCGCGGCGCGGATATAAGTGCAACCGCCGGCCGGTGCCCGCGTGCGCTGCGTCGCTTGCCCGGACAGCCGAAGAACGTGCCGCAAAAAAACCATTACGACAAGGGAGAATCGCACATGGGAAAGCACACAGGTTTTACGCTGATCGAATTGCTGACGACCGTGGTTGTCATCGCGATCCTCGCCGCAGTCGCCATGCCCTCGTATTCGAGCTATATGCGCAAGGCGAAATTTCACGACGCGTTTACGACTCTGCTCGCACTGAACAGCCAGGAACAATTGTATTGGACCAACAACCACAGCTACGGCCAGACCGCCTGCGGGGTCGGCGCGTTGCCCACCGGCACCAAATATTTTTCGCTTACCTGCGATCTCAATAATTCCCAGCAGGGATTCCTGATCACCGCCAAAGGGCAAGGCGATCTGCTGAACTACAACTTCACGATCGACCAGGCAGGCAAGCGGGTCACGATCGATTTTCCCGGAGCCAGCGGCCTGCCGGCAGCCTGCTGGCTCGATGCGCCGGGCTCGTGCTTCTAGACATCCTTCGGCGCCTCCGCAGCGCGCCGGCAGGCAGCTGAATGCTGGCTCGCGCCGACCAGCCTAGGCGATGGGAAATCCATCGTAAGACCCGGAGAGGGGAGGCAGGCCGTGCAGGCGGCGGGCGTCGCCGCAAGCCGCGTCACCGCGACCGGCCCCCGCTTCGGGCGCGAAGGCGCGACAGGGGCTGGGTCGGTGTCGATAGATGGTGCAGCTGACGCCGACGCCTATCGTGCCCTGGAGCGCAAGGCAGCGTCGCGGACGGTCCTTGGTGCCGCGCATGCGCGCGCAGCGCGCGCTGGTCGGCTCCGCGAATTCGGCGGGAACCCAGCCCCCCGGCTCCGAATCGAGTTCCTTGCGCAGGAACAATACGCAATAGGTGGCGCAACAGGCGCCACAGCCGGTGCAGCTCGCGCCCTCGCCTCGCATCGCCCCCTCCCGCCTGCCAGAGTGACATTCGGCCTACGCTGCGCCTGGCTGCAAGCGCAGTCAAGAGTTGCGGGGGTCCGAATAAGCCGCGTATCCTTAGCGGGTTTGCACAATGCTCGGGGGCAAATGCATGGCGGGCTGGATCGTTCTGGCATTGATCGTCGCGGCGAGCGCGTACGCGGTCATGCTCTATAACGGACTGGTCCTGGTCAAGAACAATGTCGCGCTCGCCTGGGCAAACATCGACGTGCTGCTCAAGCAACGCCACGACGAAATCCCCAAGCTGGTGGAAATCTGCAGGCAATACCGCCAGTTCGAGCAGGAAACCCTGGAAAAAGTGGTGCGCGCCCGCTCCGCGGTCTACGACGCGCGCGAAACGCGGGACGTCGGCGCACTCGGCCAGGCGGAGGCCAGGCTGCGCGCCGGCCTGGGAGGCCTGTTCGCGGTCGCCGAAGCCTATCCGGAGCTGAAGGCCAACGAGAACTTCATGGCTTTGCAGAAGCGGATCACGCAGCTCGAAGACGCGATCAGCGACCGGCGCGAGCTCTACAACGATTCGGTCAACATCAACAATGTGCGCATCGAGCAGTTTCCGGATTCGATCATCGCGCAGCAGTTCGGCTTTCGCGCGGCGCGGCTGCTGCGCTTCGATGCGGCCGAGGTCGCCGACGTCGACGTGAAACAGCTTTTTTCAGCCTGAGGTGAGACCGGGCACCGCGCCCGGGCTTGCGCATGAACTCCTTCGCCAGACGCCTGTACCTGGACGTGCTCCTCGGAGGCGCGCAGCTTGCCCTGCTCGTCGCCGGCGTGGTCGCACCCGGCCGCGCGGCATGGCCGCTCAGCCTGGCGCTGATCGCGGCGATCAGCCTGGCTGCCTGGATCGCAGTCTATCGCCGCCTGCGTCTGGTCGAAGACACCCCGACCTCGAACATCGCCAGCGCCGCCCAGGGCTACGTCGAACTGTCCGGCCGCTGCCAGAGCACGCCGGGCGCGCCGACGTTCGCGCCCTACTCCCATCTGCCCTGCGTCTGGTGCCGCTATCTCATGGAGGCGCACTCGGACAAAGGCTGGACGCCCGGCGAACAGGGCGAAACCGACGCGTCCTTCCTGCTCGCCGACGCCAGCGGCAGCTGCCTGATCGACCCGGCCGGGGCGGAAATCATCAGCAACAACAAGGAAACCTGGATTGACGGCGACTACCGCTACACCGAATGGAAGTTCCTCCCGCACAATGTCGTCTACGTGCTCGGGGACTTCCGCACCGAGTCGCACCAGCCTTCGGCCGCCGACCGGGAAAGCGATGTCTCGGCGCTGCTCGCGGAGTGGAAGCGCGATCATGCCGCGCTGCTTGCGCGCTTCGACCGCAATGGCGACGGCAATCTGGACCTCGACGAGTGGGAACAGGCGCGGCTCGCCGCGCGCGCCGAGGTGGAAAAGAACTACCGCGAAATGCAGGCGGCGCCCGAACTCAGCATCGTGCGCGCGCCCAGGGACGGGCGCCAATTCCTCATCTCGAACCTGTCGCAGCGGCAGCTGCAGGGCATGTACCGGCTGCGCATCGGGCTGCACCTGGCCGCCTTCATCGCGGCGATGGGCGGCCTGGGCTGGAACCTGATCGCGTAGCGCGCGCGGGCTTGCGCCGCCTCAGCGCTTGACGCCGGACAACTCCTCGTAGAGCAGGCCCATCGCAGCGCTGTCCATGCCGTCGCGGCCGGTGTTGCACAAGGCCGTGAAGAGCTGTTCGGTCAGGGCCGCGGCCGGCGCGAAACTGCCCGTGTCCTTTGTGGCGCCCGTGACCAGGCGCAGGTCCTTCAGCAACAATGCGCTGCGAAAGCCCGGCGCGAGCTGGCCGTCGAGGAAGCGTTTGGCGTGATTCTGCATCACAAAGCTTTGCGCCGAGCCGCCGAGCAGAGCCTCGCGCACTTTGTAGGGATCGACGCCGGCCTTCTTCGCCAGGGTCAGGGCTTCGCATGCCGCCATCACCGTAGCGGACATGACCAGCTGGTTGCACGACTTGCACAGCTGGCCGGCGCCGCTGGCGCCGATGTGGGTGAAGGTCTTGCCCACCGCCTTGAACAAGGGCATGCAACGCGCGAGCGTCTCGGCCTCGCCGCCGATCATGCAGCTCAGGGCCGCATCGCGCGCGCCGGCCGGTCCGCCCGATACCGGCGAGTCGAGCATGGCGACGCCCGCCTGCTTCAGCCGCGCAGCGAAACCGGCCGTCGCCTGCGCCGAGATGGTGCTGAAATCGATCACGACGCTGCCTGCTTTGACTGCGGAGGCGACGCCATTGGCCCCGAACAGCACCGCTTCCACGTCCGGCGTGTCGGGCACGCACAGGCAAATGATTTCGACGCGCGCGGCCAGATCCGCCGGCGAGGTCGCGGCGATGCCGCCGATTGCGGCGAGCTCGTCGACGGCGGCGCGGCTGCGGTTGTGCAGCACCACCTGGAAACCCGCCTTGATCAGGTTGCGCGCCATCGACTTGCCCATGACGCCCAGGCCGATAAAACCGATGCGGGTCGAACTGTTTATTTCGCTCATTCTTGTACTCTCCATTGGTCTGATTTCGTCAATATAGTTTCATGAACGCTAGCATACTTCAACGCAGATCATCGATATGCCATTTGACTACTCGGGGAATGAATCCAAGAATGAGATCGACGGCAAAGCGCGGGCGCAGCGAACGACGGCGGTCAATCGTGGGAAAGTCGAGAAAGCTGCTGGTGGTCGACGATGAAGAGATCGTGAGATTGAGCCACATGCGAACCCTGGCGGGCCGGAACTGCAAGGTGGAAGCGGCGCGCGGATACCCGTGCTGCCGCCGCGGCACCCATAGAGGCGCGCTTCGCCGGCCCCGGCAGCTTATTTGATCAGCGTAACGGGGACGTTTGCCAGGTGGACGACCTTGGTCGCCACCGAGCCCATCACCAGACTGGCGATCGCGCTCATGCCGC
>JAKAIH010000113.1 GCA_021825225.1 Pseudomonadota bacterium | reverse complement strand
ATGGTTTGCCGGTTGCCACGTTCGAGCTGAAGAACAGCCTCACCAAGCAGACGGTGGAAGACGCCGTCGAGCAGTACAAACGCGACCGCGATCCGCGCGAGAAACTGTTCGAGTTCGGCCGCTGCGTGGTGCACTTCGCGGTGGACGATCACGAAGTGCGCTTCTGCACCTGGTTGAAAGGGAAGGCCTCCTGGTTCCTGCCCTTCAATCAGGGCTGGAATGATGGCGCCGGCAACCCGCCCAACCCGGACGGGCTCAAGACCGATTACCTGTGGAAGCGCATGCTTACCCCGCGCGGGTTGACCGATATCCTCGAAAACTACGCGCAGATCGTGGAAAAGGAGATACCGAAAACCAGGAAGAAGAAGCGCGAACAGGTCTGGCCGCGTTATCACCAGCTCGACGTCGTGCGCCGGCTGTTGGCCGACGCGGCAGAGCGCGGGGCCGGCCGGCGCTATCTGATTCAGCACTCGGCCGGCAGCGGCAAATCGAACTCCATTGCCTGGCTCGCACACCAGCTGATCGGCTTAAGGAGAAACGATGCCGAAGTATTCGATTCGATCATCGTCGTCACCGATCGCAAGATCCTCGATAAGCAGATCCGCGACACCATCAAGCAGTTCGCGCAGGTGGCCGCGACCGTGGGCCATGCCGAGCATTCCGGTGACCTGCGCAGCTTCATCCAGAGCGGCAAGAAAATCATCATCACCACGGTGCAGAAGTTCCCGTTCATCCTCGACGAGATCGGTAGCGAGCACCGCGGGCGCAAATTCGCAATCATCGTCGACGAGGCGCATTCGAGCCAAGGCAGCCGCACCTCGGCGAAAATGTCGATTTCGCTGTCCGAGGCCGGGGCTGAGCCGGACGGCGAGGATATCGAAGACAAGATCAATCGCCTCATCGAGGCGAAGAAACTGTTGCCGAACGCGAGCTACTTCGCCTTTACCGCTACGCCCAAGAACAAGACCCTCGAACTCTTTGGTGAAGCGTATAACGAGAGCGATAAGATCAAGCATCGGCCTTTCCACAGTTACACCATGAAGCAGGCGATCCAGGAGAACTTCATTCTGGACGTGCTCAAGTACTACACGCCGGTCAACAGCTACTACAAGCTGGTCAAGACCGTGGAGGGCGATCCGGAGTTCGACACCAAGCGGGCGAAGAAGAAGCTGCGGCGTTACGTGGAGAGCCACGAGCGCGCCATCGAACTCAAGGCCGAAATCATGGTCGATCACTTCCACGAGCAAGTACTCGCGCTCGGCAAGATCGGCGGACAGGCGCGGGCCATGGTGGTCACGAGCGGCATCGAGCGCGCGGTCCAGTACTTCCATGCGTTTCGCGACTATTTGAGGGAACGTAAAAGTCCGTACCGGGCGATCGTAGCCTTCTCAGGCGAGCACGAATACGGCGGGACCAAGGTTAGCGAGGCATCCTTGAACGGCTTTGCCTCGAAATCGATCGCGGACCAGATCGCCGAGGACCCGTATCGCTTCCTGATCTGCGCCGACAAGTTCCAGACCGGCTACGACGAGCCGCTGCTGCACACCATGTACGTGGACAAGCTGCTGTCGGGCATCAAGGCGGTGCAGACGCTCTCCCGCCTCAACCGCGCGCACCCGAAGAAGCACGATGTGTTTGTGCTCGACTTCATGAACGACGCCGATACGATCGAAGCGGCTTTCGCCGACTATTACCGCACCACCATCCTCAGCGAGGAAACCGATCCGAATAAGCTGCACGATCTAAAAACGGTGCTCGATGGATATCAGGTTTACGCGCCCGAGCAGGTGAAGACGCTGGTCGATCTGTATCTGTCCGGCGTCGACCGCGACGAGCTCGATCCGATTCTCGATGCCTGCGTCGCGACCTACAAGGAGCAGCTGGACGAGGACGGCCAGGTGGATTTCAAAGGCAAGGCGAAGGCGTTCTGCCGTACCTACGGATTTCTGTCGTCCATCCTGCCGTACAACAACGCCGACTGGGAACGGCTTTCGATCTTCCTTAACTTCCTCGTGCCCAAGCTGCCTGCACCGATCGAGGAGGATCTATCGAAGGGTATCCTCGAAGCAATTGACATGGACAGTTACCGGGTCGAGAAACAGGCGGTGGCGAAGATTCAACTCGCCGACGCAGACGCCGAGATCGAGCCGGTGCCGACCACGGGCGGCGGGCGCAAACCGGAGCCAGAGCTCGATCGACTTTCGAATATCATCAAAACTTTCAACGAGCAGTTCGGCGGCATAAGCTGGACAGACCGCGACAGGGTGCACGCGCTGATCACCAAAGACATTCCCGCACGGGTCGAGGCCGACGCCGCCTACCAGAACGCGAGGCAGAACTCCGACAAGCAGAATGCACGCATCGAGCACGACAAGGCGCTGGCGCGCGTGATGACGGCAGTGCTCAAGGACGACACCGAGTTGTTCAAACAATTCAGCGACAACGAAGGTTTCAAGAAGTGGCTGACAGACACGGTGTTCGCGCTGACCTACGCCAATTCTGGTGACAGAGCACGACCTGACTGAGCGATTTCCTGTTCGCGGCGGCCGTTCCGGCTACGCAGCCCTCTCGCCGTGCGTATGGCGCTCGGTCAGCAGGTACAGCACATATTGGTTCAGGCTCACGCCCTGGCTCTTGGCCATTCTGGCCATTTCCGCCCCCGTACTTGTCCATCATCCTATACTACATGCGGCATCAGATCAGCGATCGGCTTGTCGCCTCGGGCCCGCGCGCCGCATAATCGCCGCATGTGCGGCCGCTACAAAATCGTCACCGATGCGCAGGCGCTGTACGACGCGTTCCAGGTCGAGGCGGAGCTAGTCGCGGCGCCGCTCGCACGCTACAACGTGGCGCCGGCGACCGAGCAGCTGGTGATCCTGAATGAAGACGGGCGCAGGGTGGCGCGCTGGCACCATTGGGGCCTGATCCCGCATTGGGCCAAAGACAAGTCCCTAGGCTACAAGACCATCAATGCGCGCGCCGACAGCGTCGCCGTGAGACCGGCTTACCGTGCCGCTTTCCGCCAGCGCCGCTGCCTGGTTCCGGCGACCGGTTTCTACGAATGGAAGGCGCTCGAGCGCGGCAAGCAGCCCTATCTGATCCGGCTCAAAAGCGGCGCACTTTTCGCGTTTGCCGGGCTGTGGGAGAGCTGGACCGGACCCGAGGGCGAGCTGCGCTCCTACACCATTATCACCACCGCGCCGAACGAGCTGATGGCGCGCATCCACGAGCGCATGCCGGCGATCATCGCGCGCGAACACTATGCGCGCTGGCTCGATCCGGCGCTGCGCGATCCGGCGCAGGCGCAGGCGATGATCGCGAGTTACCCTGGCGCCGAAATGCAGGCGCTGCCGGTGAGTGCCGCCATCAACAACGCGCGCAACCAGGGCGCCGCGCTGATCGAGCCGGCGGGCGAGCCGCTCGCCTGACGCCGGAAACGGCGTGAATTCGTTCCTATGCCAAACAGGGATGGCAAAGGTTAGAATGGCAGCGTGATGCGCGGCGGCAGGGCGTCGCGTGCCATGGCTGGCGCTGAGCCGGCAGGGAATCGATAAATACAAGGGACCAAGGGGAATAGGCCTAGTGGACCAGACCTTCGAAATGGATCTGAGCCTGCAGATCGGCAAGTACGACATCCGCAGGCAGCTCGGCAAGGGCGCGACCGGCACGGTCTATCTCGCCGTGGACACCTTTTCCGGCAAGGAAGTCGCGCTCAAGGTGATCGAACCCGAGGTGTTCAAGGATCCCGAGTTCGGTTCGGTGTACCGTTCGCAGTTCCTCAACGAGGCCTCGCTCGCCGGCAAGCTGAAACACCCGCATATCGTTGGCATCCTCGATGCCGTGGTGCAGGAGGATTCCGGCCACATCGCGATGGAGGTGGTCGGCGGCGGCGACCTGTCGCAGCATGTCAGCGCGGACACGCTGCTGCCGGTGGCGGACGTGCTGCAAATCGGCTTCAAGTGCTGCGGCGCGCTCGCCTACGCGTTCAACGAGGGCATCGTCCACCGCGACATCAAGCCGGCGAATATCATGATCGCGCAGGGCACCGACGTGAAGATCGCCGATTTCGGCGCCGCGCTGCTGCGCAAGGCGCATTCGGTGCAGACCGCGAGCATAGGCTCGCCCTACTACATGTCGCCGGAGCAGCTCGAAGAAGCGCCGCTCACGCACCACAGCGACATGTACTGCCTCGGCGTGGTGCTGTACGAATTGCTCACCGGCCAGCGGCCGTTTGTCGCCGACAGCCTGCAGATGCTGGTGGAAAGAATCCTGCATCAGCAGCCCGCGCCGCCGAGCAGCCTGCGCCCCTCGCTGCCGAAGGAGATCGACCGCGTGGTGTTGCGCGCCATGGGCAAGAAGCCGGAGTTCCGCTACGAGACCTGGGCCGACTTCGCGCTCGCGCTGTCCGACGTGGGCAAGCTGGTGCTGCCGCCGGACGCCATCATGGACAGCGAGAAATACGTGGCGCTGAAGCGGGTGGAAATGCTCGCGAACCTGTCCGACGCGGAATTGTGGGAACTGACCAATGCGGGGCGCTGGACGCGCGTTGCGGCGAAACAGGCCATCATCCGCGAGAACGAGCCGGGCAAGAGCTTCTTCTTCCTGGCGCAGGGGCAGGTCAAGGTCACGCTCGACGGGCATCTGCTCAACACCATCAGCGAGGGAGAGAGCTTCGGCGAGATGGCCTACATCCGCGGCGGCGTGATGCCGCGGCACGCGACGGTGGAGTCGCTGACCGCAATACTGCTGGCCGAGTTCGAACCCGACGCGCTGGCCCTGATGAGCCTGGGCGCGCAGTTGCAGCTCACCCGCGCCCTGGTGCGCAACCTTGTGGATCGGTTGGAGCTGGCCAACGCGAGGCTGGCTAAATGAAGCGTGAAGCACGACGGCGGGCTTGCGCGCTGACGCGTTGCGCGCCGAAGCAGGTTTCAAAGGACTGACATGCCAAAAAATATCGGAGTGATCGGCCTCGGCGCAATGGGCCTGGGCGTGGCGCGCTCGCTGTTGCGCGCGGGATTTCGCACCCATGCCTGCGATGTGCGGCGCGAGGTGCTCGCCGCGTTTGCCGCGGAAGGCGGCGTCGCCTGTGCCACCCCGGCGGAACTGGGTGCGGCCTGCGAGGTGGTGCTGACGCTGGTGGTGAACGCCGAGCAGACCGAAGCGGTGCTGCTGGGCGAACAGGGCGCGGCCGGCGCCATGCGCGCGGGTTCGGTGGTGATCGCGAGCGCCACCGTCGCTCCCGAATTCGCGCAGACGCTGGCGTCGCGGCTGGCGGCCAAGGGCATAGGCATGATCGATGCGCCCGTCTCCGGAGGCGCGGCCAAGGCGGCCAGCGGGCAGATGACGGTCATGGCCGCAGGCGCGCCGGAGCATTTCGCCAAGGCCGAGGACGTGTTCAAGGCGATCGCGCAGAAGGTATATCGCCTGGGTGATGCGCCCGGCGCCGGCTCCAAGGTCAAGATGATCAACCAGCTGCTCGCCGGCGTGCACATCGCCGCGGCGGCCGAGGCGATGGCCATGGGCATACGCGCTGGCGCCGATCCGGCGGTACTGTACGAAGTCATATCGAACAGCGCGGGCTCGTCGTGGATGTTCCAGAACCGCGTGCCGCACATCCTCGCCGGCGACTATACGCCGCTGTCGGCGGTCAATATCTTCGTCAAGGATCTGGGCATCGTGCTCGACACGGCGAAGAAATCGGCGTTTCCGCTGCCGCTCACCGCGACCGCGCACCAGATGTTCCTGGCAGCTGCGGCCGCCGGCCGCGGCGGCGAAGACGATTCGGCGGTGATCAAGAATTTCCCGGGCATAGCGCTGCCGCAGAAGAAGAATGCTTAAAGCCCTTTTGCAAAATGGATTTTGCAGAAGGCCGATGTGGGGGAGTTTGAGGGGGAGATAGCCCCTCATTTTCAAAAAGGGTCCGAGCGATGCTGCTCGGTTGCATAGCCGACGATTTCACCGGGGCCACCGACCTCGCCAACAACCTGGTGCGCAGCGGCATGCGCACGCTGCAGACCATAGGCGTGCCGAACACGCCGCTGGCCGCGGATGTCGACGCGGTAGTGGTCGCGCTCAAGTCGCGCACCATTGCCGCTGCCGAGGCGGTGGCGCAATCGCTGGCCGCGCTCGAATGGCTCAAGCGCGCCGGCTGCCGCCAGTTCTATTTCAAATACTGCTCGACCTTCGATTCGACGCCGCAGGGCAATATCGGACCGGTGGCCGAGGCGCTGATGCAGGCGCTGGGCGCGCGAATCGCCATCGCCTGTCCTGCGTTTCCGACCAATGCGCGCACCATCTACATGGGCAATCTGTTCGTAGGCGAAGTGCCGCTGTCGGAGTCCGGCATGCGCCATCATCCGCTCACGCCGATGAGCGACGCCAACCTGGTGCGCGTGCTGCAGGCGCAGTCGCGCTCCAAAGTGGGTCTCGTTCCCTGGACCGCGGTGGCTGCGGGCGATCAGGCCATACGCGCCCGGTTCGCGGCGCTCTCGTCCGAGGGCGTGCGCCTTGCGGTGGTCGATGCAATCACCGACGCCGACCTGCACGCAATCGCTGCCGCCTGCGCCGATCATCCCCTGATCACCGCCGGTTCCGGCGTCGCCATCGGCCTGCCCGGGAATTTCCACCGCGCGGGCCTGCTGCCGCCGCGCGCCGACGCGGCCGAACTGCCGCGGGTGCCGGGTCTGGCCGCGGTGATTTCGGGCTCGTGTTCGCAAGCCACCAACGGCCAGGTCGCGCACTGGATGGATTCCGGCCGCCCTGCGATTCGCATCGACCCCTTCGAAATCGCCCGCGGCACCGACGTCGCTGCGCGGGCATTGCGGCAGGCGGCTGCACTGCTCGATGCGGGCCCGGTGCTGTTCTACGCCACGGCCGCACCCGAAGAGGTCAGGACGGTGCAGGCCGAGCTCGGTGTGGGCGAGGCCGGCGCCATGGTCGAGCAGGCGCTGGCGCGAATCGCGCAGGGTCTGATCGCGCGCGGCGTGACGCGGCTGGTGGTCGCGGGCGGGGAGACCGCGGGCGCGGTGGTGCAGGCGCTGGGCGTCGAGGCGCTGAAGATCGGGCCGCAGATCGATCCCGGCGTGCCCTGGACCGCGACGCAGGGCGCGCATCCCATCCTGCTTGCGCTCAAGTCGGGCAACTTCGGCAGCCGCGATTTTTTCGTGAAATCGTTGGAACAGCTCGACGCCTGATCATGCCTGACGGCCTAAATCGCACCCACCGTTGTCGCAGAGCTGCGCC
The DNA here is from genome assembly GCA_021825225.1 of Pseudomonadota bacterium. Lineage (GTDB taxonomy): Bacteria > Pseudomonadota > Gammaproteobacteria > Burkholderiales > SG8-39 > 2-12-FULL-64-23. The sequence goes on along the minus strand of JAKAIH010000113.1, from coordinate 595 downwards.
GCTCGCGCGGCTAACAGATCGTCGGCACTTGCGCGGACGGCGTCCCGTCCGCGCGGACCCTCGATTGTGCGCGGATGAAAAGCGCATCCGCGCACAATCGAGGATCTTGTGTAAGAGCAAACCCAAGCCGGTGTTGTTTTTTATTCATAACCGTGTTTTTGGTACGGATATGCTTTTCATCCGTACCAAAAGCACGGTTGGCGCGCGGAGCGCGCAATGGTCGCTCTTGGCATACAGTGGCATCGAAATGCCGCACTTCGATCTGAAATGAGTACTAGCGAGAACAAGCTGCGCGAACAGATCTGCGAACTGGGACGCTCCATATTCGAGCGCGGCCTCACCCACGGCAGCACCGGCAACATCAGCGCGCGCTGCGACGAGGGCTGGCTGCTCACGCCCACCGGATCGAACCTGGGGCGCCTGGATCCCGCGCGGCTGTCCAAGCTCGACTGGCAGGGCAAGCTCGTGGCGGGCGATCAGCCGTCGAAGGAGAATTTCCTGCATCTCGCGATGTACCAGGAGCGCAGCCGCAACCAGGCGGTGGTGCATCTGCACGCCACGCATTCGGTCGCGGTGTCGGTGCTCGAGGAGATCG
>JAKAIH010000112.1 GCA_021825225.1 Pseudomonadota bacterium | reverse complement strand
ATCCTCACGCATGACTCGGGGACAATATGGTTTGCTAGACCTTTATCGTTCGGGACTTTCACCCGTAACTCCTTGCCGGTCTCCCGGCGCACCGTACAAAAATCACGGTTGGCGCGCGCAGCGCGCAACATCAATACTTGTCGTACTTGGTCGCCTTGCCGCGCACGGTGTCGGCGGGATATTTCTTCGCGTTGATCGCGATTTTTTCCGCGGCCGCCGCGTAAAGATCGACGCCGAGTTTGTCTGCCAGCAGCACCAGGTAGACCAGCACGTCGGCCATCTCGTGGCGCACCGCTTCGAGCTGTTGCGGCGCGAGCCGCGCCGACTCCTCCGGCGTGAGCCATTGAAACTCTTCCATGAGTTCGGCCGCCTCGATCGCGACGCCCATGGCGATGTTCTTCGGCGTATGGAACTGATCCCAGTCGCGCTCCCTGGCGAAATCGCGAATCAGCGCCGCGAGTTCGCCCAGGTTGCCGGGCGCAGGAGGCCGCATCAGCGCTCCGCCGCGCCGGCTGCGCGCGCGCGCAGCACCGGCGCCAGGAGCGCGGCCGATTCGCGCAGCAGCCTGGCCGTGGTATCCCAGCTGATGCAGGGATCGGTCACCGAGCAGCCGTAGATCAGCCGCGACTTGTCCTCCGGAATCGGCTGATTGCCGGCGACGAGATTGCTCTCCAGCATCAGGCCGACGATGGAACTGTTGCCCTCGATGATCTGGTGCACGCAATCGCGGAACACCAGCGGCTGCAGTTCCGGCTTTTTCAGCGAATTCGCATGCGCGCAGTCGATGACCAGGTTCGGCTTGAGTCCCGCCTGCGCCAGTTCCTGCTCCGTCAGCGATACCTGGGCCGTGTCGTAATTCGGGCTCTGGCCGCCGCGCAGCACGATGTGCCCGTAGCGGTTGCCGCGCGTGCGCACGATCGCCTGGGTTCCGTCCGCGGTAATGCCGAGGAACGTGTGCGGCTCGCGCGCCGAGCGTATGGCATTGATCGCGACGCCGATGTTGCCATCGGTGGCGTTCTTGAATCCGACCGGCGCCGAAAGACCGCTCGCCATTTCGCGGTGCGTCTGCGATTCGCTGGTGCGCGCGCCTATGGCGTACCAGGCAATGAGATCGCCCAGATACTGCGGCGCGGCCGGGTCCAGCGCCTCGGTGGCCGCGGGTACCCCCATTGCCGCCAGGTCGACCAGAAAGCGGCGCGCGCGCTCCATGCCTTCCTCGATATGGAAGGAGTCGTCCATATGCGGATCGTTGATGAAACCTTTCCAGCCGGTGACCGTCCTCGGTTTCTCGAAATAGACGCGCATCACCACATAGAACGTATCCTGCACCTCGGCGGCGAGATCGCGCAGGCGCTTGGCGTAGTCCAGGCCGGCCGCGGGATCGTGGATCGAGCACGGGCCGACGATCACCATCAGCCTGGGATCGGCGCGGTCGAGCACCCGGCACAGCGTCGAACGCGCCGCGGCGACGAATCCGGCAGCCGCGTCGGAAAGCGGAGCGCGTTCGTGCAGCTCGCGCGGCGAAGGCATCGCCTCGAACGAGGCGACGTTGAGGTTTTCAGTCGAGGGAAAGCTCATGCCGGCCTATTTGACGCCGAGGCTGGCGAGCGCGGCCGCGCGGCGTCCGGCCGCCGCCTGTTTCAGTCCGGTGTAGAGGCTGGCGCCGTGGCTGTCCATGGCCACCAGCAGCGGCCCGAAACCTTTGACGCGGAAGCGCCACAGGCTTTCCGGATTCAGATCGTCCAGATCGACATCCTCGATTTGTTCGATCCAGGTCGTTTCCAGCGCTGCCGCACCGCCCACGATCGCGAGATAGACGCCGCCCAGTTCGGCGAATGCCGCGAGCGAATCGGCCAGCATGCCGCCCTTGCCGATGATCATGCGCACACCGTACTGGCTCATCAGCGGCCGGGTGAAACGCTCCATGCGCGCGCTGGTCGTCGTGCCTACGCATACCGGCGCATAGCCGGCCGGATGCGCTTCCGAGCGCTCCACTTTCCTGACGTTGGGGGCGGTGTGGATCACCGCATGGCCGGCCAGGTCGAAGCGGGTCTTGCGCCCGCGATCGAACATATGGATCTGCGTCGCGTCGCGTATGCCGTACAGCGTGCCGTTGAGCGTGACCGTGTCGTTCACGCGCAGGGCGCGGATTGCCGTCTCGGCCACCGGCGTATTGAAATTGTAATGTGCCATGTCGATCTGCCTGGATCTGCTGCTAAAACCCGTACTCGACCCCAGCGGGGGTGAACGTGGCGCGCGCGCGCCGCGCCGAATGGCATTGCATGTTCACCGCCACCGGATTCATGGTGATATGGGTCGCCGCGGTTTCGACATGCACGGCGAACGCGGTCGAGTCCCCGCCCAGGCCCTGCGGGCCGACGCCGAGCTGGTTCACCGCAGAAGACAGCGCGCGCTCCAATTCGGCACCCTCGGGGTCGGCGCAGCGCGAGCCCAGCGGCCGCGTCGCCGCCTGCTTCGCCAGGTGCACGCACAGGTCGGCGGTGCCGCCCACGCCGACGCCGACCACGGTAGGGGGGCAGCTCTTGCCGCCGGACTCCAGCACGCAATCGACGACGAAAGTCTTGATCGCATCCACGCCCTCGGCCGGTATGGCCATCTTGAGCCAGGAGCTGTTCTCCGAGCCCGAACCCTTGGGGATCATTTCGATCGACAGCGCTTCGCTGGCCTCGCTGAAATCGATGTTGATCACCGGCACGCCGCGGCCGCAGGAAGTATGTTCATTGGCGCGCGTGAGCGGATGCACCACCGAGGAGCGCAGCGGGTGCTCGCGCGTCGCGCGCTCGCAGCCGCGGCGTATCGCCTGCTTCAGTGCATAGCCGTCCACCGTTACGGCACGGCCGATGGCGACGTTGTAGATCGGGATGCCGGTGTCCTGGCACAGCAGGTTGGCGTTGTCCTCGGCCACGGCGATATTCCTGATCATGGTGCCGAGTATGGTCTTCGCCGTGGCGTCGGTTTCGCCGCGCGCGAGCGCGGCGATGCCCGCTTTGATGTCGGGCGGCAGAATCTTGAGCGCGCGGATGTACAGCTCTTTCGCCGCCTCCTCAACCTGCTGCAGATCGACATCCATATGCAGATTCAATTAACCGAAATCTTGCGCTCGCGCACCACCTTGGCCCAGCGCGCGCTTTCTTCGCGGATGGCCTTGGCGAACTGCTCCGGCGTATTGCCGACCGGAACCATGCCGAGCACGTAAAAGCGCGCGCGGATCTCCGTCGTATCGAGGATCTTGGCGGTATCGCGATACACCTTGTCGACCACCTCCTTCGGCGTGCCCGCCGGCGCCATCAGCCCGAACCAGCCGATGTTCTCGAATCCGGGCAGCGTTTCGGCCACGGTCGGAACATTGGGCAGCTGCGGCGAGCGCTCTTTGCCGGTCACCGCGAGCGCGCGCAGATTGCCGTGGGTGATGGCGCCGATCGCGCCGGCGATGTTGGCCGTCACCATGTTGATCTGATTCGCAATCAGGTCGGTCATCGCCGGGCCCTCGCCCTTGTACGGGATGGCGGCGACGTTGAGGTTCGCCGCGTCGAGGAAGTTCTCCGCCGCGAGATGCGTCTGGGTGCCGATGCCGGCGTGGCCGTAATTGAGCGCACCCGGCTTGGCGCGCGCCAGATCGATGAATTCCTTCAGGGTCTTTGCCGGAAAACTCGGGTTCACCACGATGACCTGCGGCCCGCTCGCCACGTTGGTGATCGGTAGCAAATCCTTGGCCGGATCGAACGCCATTTTCTTGTAGATGTACTGGTTGGCGGTGACGATGGAGCCCGAGGTCATGAACAGCGTATAGCCGTCCGGCGCAGACCTGGCCACCACTTCGCCGCCGATATTGCCGCCGGCGCCGCTGCGGTTCTCGACCACCACCGACTGGCCCCAGGCATCGCTGAGTTTCTGCGCCAGGACACGGGCCACGATATCGGTCGCGCCTCCGGGCGGAAACGGCACGATCATCCTGACCGACTTGTTGGGATAGCCCTGGGCCCAGGCGCTGCCGCAGGCCAGGACCAGCAGGATCGCAAATGCTCTCAGCAGTTTCATCTTGATTTCCTCCAGTGTGTGTTTCACAAAATTATTTTTATCCCAGCCTTCGTGTTTCATTCTAATCCGACGGCCCTGCGACCGCCATGACTTGGAGTTGTAACAAAACGAGGGGGTATTTCCCCTCGGGCTCCCCTAAGTCAGACCGTAACAAAATGACTTTTGTTACGGGTTCTTACAATGCGAGCGCAAAAGCCAGGCCGACGGCAAACGCCGCACCTGCGGCCCAGGCTAACAGGCTCTTCTGCCAGCCGCGCCAGGGCAGAAATTCCAGGGCCAGCAGGCGCAGGCCGCCGGTGAGGTGCGCTGCCAACAACAGAACCAGCATGATTTCTGCGAACTTCAGCAGCGGCTGCTCGGTCCATTTGAGCAGCGCGTCCATCCTGGCTTCGCCCTGCAGCGCATTCCCCAGCGCCCAGAAATGAAAAGGCAGAAACAGCGACAGCGCCAATCCCGACAGGCGGTGCATCAGGAACGCCCACCAGGCCGGATGGTTTCTCGCGCGGTAATCGTTATTCATATCTATCCAACGCCGCCTCCGATGTCGCTGCACCGGTTCCAATACCGAAACGTCGGCGGCCTTTCGCATTCGCCCGGGTCGCATCCCCGCTGCGCGGGGCCCCTGCTCCTAGGCTCATGCGAATACCGCCCAGCCCGCGCGCAGGCCGAACACGAACAGCGCGAGTGCGACCGCGCCGACGACCCAGTTCAGGGACGCAGCGCGCCAGCCCAGCCATTCCTGGCACAGCGTGCGCAAACCTATGGGCGCATGCACCGCGATGGCGAGCACATACAGCGTGTAGAACGCGAGCCCGACGCCGTTGCCCCGGGTGCGCCCCAGAATCGCGGCACCGGTGAGGCCGTGGCGCACCGCGTAGATGATGGTCACCAGATGCACCAGCACGCACAGCGCGAGCACCACGGCACTGGCGCGCTGCGCGATCCACAGCCAGGTTTCGAATTTGGCATTCGTCCCCGGCGCCGCCGCCGGCCCGGCGGCATAGCCTGCCTGGCCGCTGCTCACAATTCCCCCTTCAACGCCGCCCGCGCCACCGCGCGCTTGAGTCCGGCGATGGAAGCGGTGGGTTCGATATCCTTCGGACAGCGCTCGCTGCAGGCGAGGTGCGTGTGGCAGGCATGGCAGCCGGCATCGCCGGCGACCGCGGCCAGGCGCTCGCGTCTGGCACCGTCGCGCACATCGTTGACCAGGGTCCAGGCGCGGTTCAGCGCGGCCGGACCCAGATAGTCCGGATTCCACGAGACGACGTCGCAGGAGGCGTAACACACGCCGCAGCCGATGCATTCGATGCCGGCGTTGGCCGCGACGCGTTCCGGCGAATCCGAGGCGACCCGCGCGAAATCGTCCTTGCGCGTAGTGCCGGAGCCGGACACGAACTGGCCGCGCGCGCGCGCCCATTTGTCGAAAAACCCGCGCATGTCGGTGACCAGGTCTTTGATCACGGGCAGATTGGCCAGAGGCGCGATCTGGATCGCGTTGCCTTTGACCACCTTCGACACGTGCGTGCGGCAGGTCCAGCGCGCGACGCCGTTGACGGTCATGGCGCAGGCCCCGCACATGCCGACGCGGCAGGCGAAGCGATAAGACAAAGTGGGATCGATGTGGCGCTGGATGTAAGTCACCACGTCGAGCACGCTCTGGCTTTCCTGGCGCGGCACCTCGTAGATGCGATAGCCGCCGGAGGCGCCGCCGCGCCAGACCGATACCTGCAGCATGTTCATCGGCTGATTCTGCCCGGCTTGGCGCGCTGCGGATTGCATTGCGCTTCAGGCCGCACGCGTTATCCGCGCCACGGCCGCATTCCAGGCTGCCGGATTGACCAGATTCTTCGGCCGCTCGCCGGACAGCGCCTGCAGCACCTGGCTCACCGCCGAATGCGCAAGCTCGCGCAGCGCATCCCCCGACAGCCCGGCCACATGCGGCGTGAGGATCAGATTGTCCAAATCCCACAGCGGACTGGGCTCGGCCAGCGGTTCGTCCTCGAACACGTCCAGCGCCGCGCCGGCGATCCAGCCCTCGGTCAGGGCGCGCTCGAGCGCTCTTTGCTGCACCACCTTGCCGCGCGCCGTGTTGATCAGGAATGCGTGGGGCTGCATGCGCCGCAGCTGGGCCTCGCCTATCATGCCGCGCGATCCCTCGTTGAGTTCGGCATGGATGGACACCACATCGGCGCGCTCGAGCAGCTCGCCCAGGTCGCCCAGCATGGTCGCCCCCAGCGCTTCGGCTTTCGCCGCCGGCACGTGCGGATCGTAGGCCAGCACGTTCATGCCGAAAGCCGCGATGCATTTGCGCGCCATTTCGCTGCCTATCAGCCCGAGGCCGACGATGCCCAGGGTCCTGCCGTTGACGTCGCGCACGTCGAGCCCGGTGCGATGATTCCAGGCGCCGCCGGCACGCAGCAGCTGCCCGCTGCGTATCAGCCGGCGCGACAGCGCCAGCATCATCGCGATCGCGTGCTCGGACACCGGGATGGTGCCCAGACCGGGGTTGTTCACCACCGCGACGCCGCGTGCCGTGCAGGCGGCGACATCGATCGAATCGGTGCCGCGCCCGGAAGAGGCGACGACGGCGAGCTTCTGCGCACCGGCGAGCACGGCCGCGTCGATGCGATGCGGGTAGCGCACGATGGCCCCGTGCGCGTCGCTGAGCGCCGCCGCGATCTCCGCGGCGGCAGGCCGATCGAGCGCGAGCACGCCGGCCTTGGTGCGCAGCAGTGTTTCCGCGTCGGCGTGGTAAATCCCGCCGACCAGGATCACTTTATGTCGCGCGGTCACGCGCTTTCGTACAGCCGCGTCAGCACGAACTCGCGATGTCCCAGCGCCTCGGCCGCAGTCAGCCGGCCGTTGCAGGTGCGGAACATGCACTCGAGCAGCGCGTCGCCGGCCTCGTTCTGCGTCATTTCCCGCCGCAACAGGCCCGACACGTCGACGTCGATATGCTCGGACATGGTGCGCACCGTGCGCGGGTTGGCCGAGAGCTTGATCACCGGCAGGATCGGATTGCCGATGACGTTGCCCTGTCCCGTCGGGAACAGGTGCACCACGAAGCCGGCGGCGGCCAGCAGCGTGACCATTTCCGCCGCGGCCGAGGACGAATCCATGAACCACAGGCCCGGGCCGCCCGGTACTTCGGCCTTGTCGATTACGCCGTCCACCAGGCATTTCTTGCCGATTTTCTGGATGTTGCCCAGCGCCTTTTCTTCGATGGTGGTGAGGCCGCCGAGGATATTGCCCTTGGTCGGCTGCGAATCCATCAGGTCGCTGGTCTTGTGCCGGTCGATCACTTCCTGGTAGCGGTCGAACATGGCCATGAACTCCTTCTTCACCTTCGGCGTGCGGCAACGCGCCGCCACCAGGTGCTCGCCGCCGGTGATCTCGGTGGTCTCGCCGAAACAGAGCGTGACTTTATGCGGATACATCTTGTCGAAGGCATTGCCCACGGTCGGATTGGCGCCGCAGCCCGAGGTGGTGTCGGACTCGCCGCATTTGGTCGAGACCCACAGGTCTTTCAGCGGGCGCTCTTCGCGCCGCAGCTCGGAGGCCCACTGCACGTACTGCTTGGCCGCCTTGGACGCGCGCATGATGGTGTCGTGATCGCCGTGCTGCTCGATGCCGAAGCCGCACACCGGCTTGCCGGTCTTGGCGATACCGTCGACCACTTTCTTGGTCCACTCCTCCTCGATGCCGATCACCACCACCGCGGCGACATTGGGGTTGGAGCCGGTGCCGATCAGGGTGCGGAAATGCAGATCCAGGTCGGCGCCGAACTGCAGCCGCCCGTACGGGTGCGGCAGCGCCATGGTGCCCTTGATGTTGTTGGCGACCGCCTCGCACGCTGCGTTGGCGAGATCATCGACCGGCAGGATGATGACGTGATTGCGCAC
>JAKAIH010000111.1 GCA_021825225.1 Pseudomonadota bacterium | reverse complement strand
CCGAGATCTTCATGTGGATCGAGGGCAAGGTCGAAGGCGACCGCTGGGCGCGCATGCGCCTCGATCAGGAGCCGATGTCGCCGCGCAAGTTCGCGCTCAAGGCGGCCAAACACGGGCTTTGGGTGGCCTTGTCGCTGTGGACCGGATTCACCTTCGTCGGCTATTTCACCCCTATCCATCAACTCGCCGCCGAAGTGGCCGCCCTGGCGGCATCAGGGGCGCCAGCGGGTGCACCTAGCCTGGGGGCGTGGGAGATATTCTGGGTCCTGTTCTACGGTTTCGCCACCTACGGCAATGCGGGCTGGATGCGCGAGCAGGTATGCAAATACATGTGTCCCTACGCGCGTTTCCAGAGTGCCATGTTCGATCCGGATACGCTGGTCATCACCTACGACCGGGAGCGCGGCGAGCCGCGCGGCCCGCGCGCGCGCAAGCTCGAACCGAAGTCTCTGGGGCTGGGACATTGCGTGGACTGCGACATCTGTGTCCAGGTGTGCCCCACGGGAATCGACATACGCGATGGCCTGCAGTACGAGTGCATAGGCTGTGCCGCGTGCATCGATGGCTGCAATCAGGTGATGAAGCGCATGGGTTATCCCAAAGGCCTGATCCGCTACACCACCGAAAACGCGTTGCAGCAGAAATTGACCGGACGCCAGATCGTGGCGCGTGCGCTGCGTCCGCGCGTGCTCATTTACACCGCGATCCTGTGGGTGATCATCATGGCGATTGCAGTGACGCTGTATACGCGCGTTTCGCTCAAGGTGGACGTGATCCGCGACCGTGCGAGTCTGTCGCGCGAGGTCGACGGGCGCTGGGTGGAAAACATTTACCAGCTGCAAATCATGAATACGCAGGAGAAACCGCACCGCTTCGTCATCCGCGCGGGCGGAGCCGATACGCTGCAGGTCGCAGGCGCGGACACGGTGGACATTCCCGGCGCCACCACGCGCATGGTGCCGGTGCGGCTGCGCGTCGAGATGGGCAAGCTGCCGGTCGGGTCGCACAAGATTGAGTTCGAAGTCAGCGCGGCCGACGACGCGGCAATCGTTGCGCGCGAGCGCTCCATATTCCTGGTGAGATGAGGTGCAGATGAACGCGAACGGCGTGCGCGCACAACCGTGGTACCGCGAGCCCTGGCCGTGGATCCTGATGGCCGGTCCGGCGACGGTCGTCGTCGCCGGTTTCTTTACCGCCTGGCTCGCCGTGCGCAGTGACGACGGACTGGTGGTGGACGACTATTACAAGCAAGGCCTGGCCATCAACAGGACCCTCAAGCGCAGCGCGGCGGCCGAACGCCTCGGCATCAGCGCGCGCCTCACGCTCGCCGACGGGCGCGTGCAGGTCCAGCTCGGCGCCGCGCGCAGCGGCCCGCTGACGCTGCTGTTCGCGCACCCTACGCGCGCCGGCATGGACCAGAAAGTAAAACTGAGCATGGTGCAGGCGGGGATCTACGAAGGGCAGTTGCAGCCGCTGCGGCCCGGACGCTGGCATGTGTTTCTGGAGCAGAGCGACTGGCGCCTCGCGGGCGACTGGACCCTGCCGGCAGCGGGTACGCTGACGCTGGACGCACACACGCAAATGGCGCCGGGCGAGGAGTATTCGAAGGAGGGGGGACGATGACGCGGAAACTGATGTGGATACTGTGGCCGGCGTTTCTGGTCGCAGGCATCGCCGAAGGCATCACCTTCACCTTGTTCGATCCGCGGGACATGCACGTGTTCGGCGAGCCCGTGGATCTCGGCCGGACCGCGGTCTATTCGCTCGGATTTTTTCTGTTCTGGGCTTTCGCTGCGGCATCAAGCGCGCTAACCTGTTTCCTGCAGCGTTCGCCTTTCGAGGTAAACCGCTGTCCGCTGCCGCAAGCAGAACGGCCCGAGGGCTGCCCCAAGCGCGGCGAACGCGGCGGGTGTTGCTGATCAAATTCTTCGAAGGAGCGATCATGTTCAAGAACATACTGATTCCGACGGACGGCTCGAAATTATCGGCGAAGTCGATCAAGTCCGGGGTGGCCTTCGCCAAGAGCATCAAGGCCGAGATCACCGGCTGTTACGTTGTCGAGCCGTTCCAGCCTTACTATTTCGGCGATTACATCCCGCCGGACATGCCCACGCCCAAGGAATTCGAGCGCCACGCGCGCGAGGCCGGGGAGAAATACCTGGAGCAGATCGCGAGCGCGGCACGCGTCGCGAGGCTGAAATACCGCGGCTCAGTGGTGATGGCGGACACGCCTTACGCGGGGATCATCGATGCGGCCAGGAAGGCGAAATGCGACCTGATTTTCATGGCCTCGCACGGCCGGCGCGGCTTATCGGGCATATTGCTGGGCAGCGAAACCCATAAGGTGCTGACCCACAGCAAAATACCGGTGCTGGTCTACCGCTAGGCGGGATCGCGGCCGAGCACGCTCTTCAAGCCCTCGCTGTCGAGGATGCGGATGTTCTTCTGCTGTACGCCGATCAAGCCGTCCTCCTGAAACTTGGAGAACGTGCGGCTGACGGTTTCCAGCTTCAGTCCGAGGTAGCTGCCGATTTCCTCGCGCGTCATGCGCAGGTTGAATTCCGAGGCGGAATAGCCGCGCGAGGTGAAGCGCTGCGACAGGTTGAGCAGGAATGCGGCCAGCCGCTCCTCGGCGCGCATGCTGCCCAGCAGCAGCATCACGCCGTGCTCGCGCACGATTTCGCGGCTCATAACCTTGTGAAAGTGCTGCTGCAGCACGTACATTTCGCGCGATAGCTCTTCCAGGCGGCCGTAAGGAATGACGCATACCTCACTGTCTTCCAGGGCGACGGCGTTGCAGGAATGCTGGTCGGAGCCGATGCCGTCCATGCCGAGCATGTCGCCGGCCATATGGAATCCGGTAACCTGGTCGCGGCCGTCTTCCATCACCAGAGTGGTCTTGAAGAAGCCGCTGCGTATGGCGTAAAGCGAGCCGAATTTCTCTTCGGAGCGGTATACGCTGTCGCCCCGCTTGACCCGCTTGCGCGTGTAGACCATCTGATCCAGCTTGTCCATCTCGTCCTGGCTGAGGCCGATGGGAAGGCACATTTCGCGCAAGCTGCAATTCGAGCACGCGCTTTTCAGGGCGCGTATGTCGATGACCCGGGCAAGCTTCGGGGGATTCATGCTGTGGGCGCGCAAGGGAGAATTGGTTTGATCCACATCAACATTTCCGTCTTGGAATTGGGCAGACTTCACCGATGAACGTAACAGCCTTACGCATGAATCCGTCCCAAAACAACCTCCAGGTTGACGCCGGGCTGCTTAGAAAATTCAACGTCAGCGGTCCGCGCTACACCTCGTATCCGACCGCAGACCGCTTCGTCGAGGCATTCGATGAGGCTGCATATCGCAGCTGGCTCGCAAAGCGAAATGTGGGCGGCATGACCAGATCGCTCGCATTATACGTCCACTTGCCTTTTTGCGACACTATTTGCTATTACTGCGGCTGCAACAAAATCGTCACCAAGGACCACGGCCGCTCGGCTAAGTACTTGAAGTATTTGGGCCGCGAGATCCGCATGCAGAGCGCCGAACTGGGCGGCCGGCGGCGCGTTACGCAGATGCATTGGGGCGGCGGCACGCCCACATTTCTGAGCGAGGCCGAACTCTCCGAACTGATGCAGATGATACGCGAGAGCTTCGAACTCGATCCGCATGGCGAGTTTTCGATCGAAGTCGATCCGCGCAAGGTCGGTGCGGAAAAGGTGGCGCTGCTGGGGGCGCTGGGCATGAACCGCATCAGTGTCGGCGTGCAGGACTTCAACCCCGAAGTGCAGCGCGCGGTAAACCGCATCCAGAGCGTTGAAGAGACCGTCGCGGTGATCGAAGCGGCACGCAAGCACGGCTTCAAATCGGTCAACATCGACCTGATCTACGGCCTGCCGAAACAAACCCTGGAGGGCTTCGCCGCCACGCTGGAGCAGGTGATCGCGTGCTCGCCGGACCGCATCGCGCTGTACAACTATGCGCACCTGCCGGCGGTGTTCAAGCCGCAGCGGCGCATCCAGGATACCGACATACCGCAGCCGGAAGTGAAACTGCAGCTCATGATCAGCGCGATCGAGACGCTGCTCGCGGCGGGCTACGTCTACATCGGCATGGACCATTTCTCCAAGCCGGACGACGACCTCGCGGTGGCGCAGCGGCAGGGCCGCCTGTATCGCAATTTTCAGGGCTACTCGACCTACGGCGATTGCGACCTGATCGGCCTGGGCGTGTCGTCGATCGGAAAGATCGGCCCGACCTACAGCCAGAACGTGCGCACGCTGGAGGAGTATTACGACCGGCTCGACAATGGCCTGCTGCCGGTGATGCGCGGCATCGAAGTTACCGCCGACGATCTGGTGCGCCGCGCCGTGATTCAGGCGCTGTCCTGCCATTTCGAGCTGTCGATGGAGGCGATCGGGATCGCGCACCTGATCGATTTCCGCAGCTATTTCTCGGCCGAACTGGCAGAGTTGCGCCAGTACGCCAAAGACGGGCTGGTGGAACTCGACGGCGACTGGATCGTGGTCACTCCGCGCGGCCGCCTATTGGTGCGCATCCTGTGCATGGTGTTCGACAAATACCTGCGCCAGGCAAGCCGGCGCGCGAGTTATTCCAAGGTCATCTAGACCGTGGAGGCGCGCTTCGCAGCCGCCTTCCTGATCGGACTTCTGGGCGGCGTCCATTGTGTCGGCATGTGCGGCGGCATCGTCGGCGCGCTGACGGTGCAAATGCCGCGGCGGCAGCGCACCTGGCACCTGCATCTGGCGTACAACGCGGGGCGCATCGCGAGCTATGGCGCCGCCGGGGCAATCATGGGTGTGATCGGCGGCGCAGGCCTGATGTTCAATCGGGTTCTGCCGATGCAGATGCTGCTCCACATACTGGCCAACCTCGTGCTCGTCATCCTGGGACTGTACCTTGCCGGGCTCGGCAACCAATGGGCGCGGGTTGAGGCTTTGGGCGCGTGGCTGTGGCGCCGCATTCAACCCTATGGCGCTCGCATTCTGCCTGCCGATACCGCGGTCAAGGCGTTCGCGCTGGGCACCCTATGGGGCTGGCTGCCCTGCGGGCTGGTGTACAGCATGCTCGCGACCGCGCTGGTGAGCGGCGGTGCCGCGAGTGGTGCCGGCGTGATGCTGGCCTTCGGTCTCGGCACCTTGCCCAACTTGATGCTCGCGGGAATGGCGTTCAAGCGCCTGCGCGACATCACTTCCAATCGGCGCATCAGGCTGGCAGCCGGAGCGCTGGTGGCGGGTTTCGGTTTTGTCGGGCTGGCCAAGACCGCCCATCTGGGCGAGCATATCCGCCAGGGATTGCTGTGTATCATCTGAGCAAATCTGATATGTTTTCCCTGGGCGTATGGATTGAGGCGCCCGGGCAGCGGCGCTGAGCGCCGGCAGGACCGGGGCGGCGGCGGTCGTTTGTCGACGCCGACACGCGAATTGCCGAATTGCAGGACCGTCATCAACTAGGAGAAAAACGTGGCCAGATTCCTGATCGCAATCGATGGATCGTCGCATTCCGCCAAGGTCGCGAAGGCGGCGATCCGGCAGGCGCAAGCCTGCAAGCAGGCCCCCGAATTGCACCTGATCTATGTGCACCTGCCGGTACCTACACTGGGCGGGCTGATCAGACCCGTCGGGCACGAGGCGCTGCAGCGCTACTATCGCGAAGAGGGCGAGGACGCGCTGCGCGCCGCGAAGAGGCTCCTGGATCGCGCCAAACTCACCTGCACCACGCATATCCTGGTCGGACCGATCGCGGAAAGCCTGGCGCGCGAGGCAAAGAAGTTGAAGTGCGACTTGATCGTCATGGGCACCCACGGCATGGGCGCAATGTCGGGGATGCTGCTCGGTTCAATCGCCAGCAAGACCGTGCACCTGGCGCCATGCCCGGTGGTCCTGATCCGGCAATAAGCTCCCGCGCGCTGGAGGGCCACGCATGCTCGATTGGCTGAGGCAATTCGGCGGCAAACCGGACCATCCGCTGCGCGATGCGCGAGCGGCGCAGGAAGTCCTTGCGGGCCTGCCCGAAGGCGTGTCGCTGGAAACCCTGGAACAGGTGTCGCACTGGGTCGCATCGGTCAAGGATACCCCGGGCTTCGCCTGCGACGACCGCCTCGCGGTGATGTGCCTGCTCGACGCAGCCGGCGCCAAGCATGCCGCTGCCCTGTTCACGGAGTTCTTTGCAAAAATTCACCAGCAGGACCGCTCGACGCGCAAGATCTGGGACGCGCTGTGCGACTACTGGGGCGCTCTGGCCGAGGGCTATGCCCAATGCGTCGCCGATTTCGAGCATGGCGAGAAAGGCGCGAAGAGCGTGGAAGGGGAAATGCCGCTCGCGCTGGCACGGGCCCTGCGCGCAGCCAGCCAGCGCTTCAAACTGCGCCATCTGCGTTTTGTCGCCGTCGAATCGAAGGCCTGGGCGCCGCTGTACCGCCCGTACGCCTTTGCCGAGCTGAAGGCATTCGACGATCGACCGGTCATCGCCTATGCGCACGAAGTGCATACCACCGCGCGCGCCGAATTGCAGAAGATTATGCTGCTATATCTGGCAGCGCCGCATGAGTTTCCGCCGGCACAGCTGGAACTCGCGTTTCGCATCCTGGCGCGATTTGCAGTCTCGGCCGGGTGGTCGCGGGTGCCGCAGGCCGAGTGCAATTTCGGCTTCAACCTGGCCGCTGGCGGGCCTCCGGCGCTGGTGCCCGCCAAGGAAGCCCCCGGTGCCAACAAGCGCTTCGTCGGCGGCGGCCAGGCGCTGTCCAAGCTGGGTGAACTCAGGGTGCTGTGCGAGAAGAATATGCTGAGCGAAGAGCTGCGCTTCGGCAGCGAGTTCTCGCCGACGCAGATCATCACCGTGATCGAACATTTGCAGGCCTACCTTGGCGTCGATCCCCCGCGCCGGCGCTATGCGCGGACCAAGGCCTCGGACTCGGTGAGTGTGGTGCACGGCCTGAAGCCGATTTGCCAGCGCGTGACCAGGATCGAACTCGGTTCGGGCGCGTCCCTGAACGAGGACATGGAATTGAAGGCGAAGACGGCCAACATCATGAAGCTGGTTGCCGAGGAGGTCGATTCCACCGCGGAGAGCTGGAAGCAACAGGACCAGAGCGAATGGGGGCTGGGCGCCGAAATACCGCCGAATCTGGGCAAATGGGCCGAACCGGGCAAACTCTGCGGCATCCAGCTGCAGGGGCAAAAGGACTGGTGGGTCGGCATCATTCGCCGCCTGGATGCAAACGCCGGCCTGCATTGCGGCATCCGCGTATTCTCCAAGCGCCCGGTGTCGGTGTGGCTGCGGGTGCTCGGCGCGGGCGATCACCAGGCCGACAACTGGGCATCGTCGACCGGTTCGTTCTCCTTCGATTATATGCGCGCCATCATGCTGCCCGATGCGCTGAAGTCGCACGACCATCCGGTGATGATCCTCGAGAACAAGAGCTACGTACCCGGGCAGCTGTGCGAGGTGATGATGGGCGAACACAGCCGCCTGATCAAGCTTGTCGAGTTCCTCGAAGAAGGTGAGGACTACGTGCGCGCTGCATTCGAGTGGCAGCAGGGCGGCAAGGCCTGAACTGCCGGGCAGGACGGTGCCGGGCGGCGGCGCTGCGATGGCAGCCAGGCACGCGTCCACGTATAATGATTCATTCCCAACCCGAACCCGAAAGAAGCCCGCCGATGAGATCCTTCCCAGTATTGTTCGCCCTGGCCGTTTTTTCCATTTCCGCCGGCGCCGCCCAGCCGCTACCCTCAGGCCACCCCGCCGTGAATCCGGGCACGGCGGCCAAGGGTGCGTCCGAGGCGCAGCTGCCGCAAAAAGGCAAGGTTCTCAGCACCATCCCTGCGGCGCCGTATATATATCTCGAAGTGTCGCAGAACAAGAAGACTCTGTGGCTCGCCGCCAACGCCCTGCCGGTGAAGAAAGGCGACGTGATCCGCTTCGACAACGGCATGGTCATGAACAATTTTCAC
>JAKAIH010000110.1 GCA_021825225.1 Pseudomonadota bacterium | reverse complement strand
AGACCGGCGTGCCGGCGGGATCGAACGCCGCCCAGTCCCGGACGGCGATATTGGCCGGCAGGGCGATCTGCCGGAAATAGAACGTCGCGGCCGATACGAGCGCGCCTGCAGTGCCGGGGGCGGCGACGAGCTGAATATCGTAGAGCTTTTTGTCCAGCGGATTGCGCACGTCGTACAGCGGATTCGGCGGCGCGGCGCCATCGGTACGGAACACGCGCACGCGCCGGTAGCCGGTGCCCGGGTCGACGCTGAAATCGACGCCGTAATAGCTGCCGGTGCGGATCGCCTCGCCGCGCGCGAAGCGCAGCGCATTGACCACTTCCTGGGCGGCGGCATCGAGCTTGTGCGTGCCCACCGGGGCGGCAAGCGGAAGTGCGGCTGCAGCCACGATCGCCAGGATCGCGGCGGCGACCGTCAGCTCGACCAGCGTGTACCCCGGCGCGCGCATGTTGTCTGCCGGCGCTGGCGGCGGCGGGCTCAGGGAATCAGCGGGTTTCCAGTGCGGTGCTGTTGGCGATCAGCTGGCCGGTCTTGTTGTCGAATTTGTAGCCGGCATTGGTGCCGGCGGTTGCGGTCATGCCCAACACACCGGCGGTGCTGATCTCTACCGCGGCGCTGCCGCTGATCGGCTCGACCGGCAGGCCTTTCTTGAGGTATGGCCCATATTTGTAGGTCGCGTCGCTGCTGGTCGCGGTCTGGCCCGCGGCGTTGGAGTACATGGTGAGTTGGTCGGCGAAAGCCTGCGCCGTTCCGGCCGCGCCGGTGCCGGCCGTGCCGCCGGCCGGGGGAGTGCCTCCGGAGGAAGCGACTGCGCCTGGGTAGGCTCCGTGCTGCTGGAAATACAGCTCGGTTGTCCCGCGCAGCGACGCGAGGTTGGCGTCGAGCGCCGAGTACTTCGCATCGGTAGTCGAGCTGGCGAATTGCGGCACCACGATGGCCGCGAGGATGGACAGGATGATGACGACGATCAGCAGCTCGACCAGCGTGAATCCGCCGCTGCCCGTGCGAGATGATTTCCGGTTCATGACATGGCTCCCTAATTCAACTGGTACGGCTGTTCCCTTTGTCTGTTTACGGCCCTGCGGAGCGAAACCTTAGCGGGCGCACCAGCTCAGTGCACGGCGGCGGCGAGCTTGAATATAGGCAGGATCAGCGAAGTTACGATCAGCCCCACCACCACGCCCATGACCATCAGCATTACCGGCTCGGCGAGCTTGGACAGCGCGGTGATTTTCCTGAGCAGTTCGCGCTCGTAGAAATCGGCGATGCGGCCCATCACCAGCGCGAGCTTGCCGCTCGCTTCGCCGGTGGCGATCATCTGGCGCACCATCTGCGGCACCGCCGCCTCTTCCTGAAAGGCGCTGGCGAAGCCGCGGCCCTGCACCACATGCTCCTCGACCTTGGCGAGGAATGCGCGGAATTCCAGATTCGACACTGCGTCGCGGCAGGCGCCGAGGGTGTCGAGCACGCTCACGCGGTTGCCCAGGGAGGTGCTCATCACGCGCATGATGCGCGCCATGTAGACCTGCATGAACAGCCCGCGCAATCCGGGCAGCCGCAGCTTCGCGCGGTCCAGCAGGGCCTTGCCGGCAGCCGAGCGCACCCAGCGTGCGATCAGGGTGCCGGCGGCGCCGCCTGTCGCGGCGATTGCCAGCCAGTGCTGGCGCAATGCGTCCGACAACGCCATCAGCACGATGGTCGAGGCCGGCAGCTGGTCCTTGATGCCGCTGAACAGGTCGGCGAACTTCGGGAATACGCCGACCAGAACGTAGACAACGACCACGACCGAGAGCAGCGCCAGGAACGCGGGGTAGATGAATGCACTCGCAAGCGCGTTCCTGAGCCGTTCCTGCTTCTCCTCCATGTCGACCAGCTGTCCCAGCACCTCGGCCAGGAATCCGCCGCCTTCGGCCGCGCCGACCAGACTCGCGTAGGCGGGCGGAAACAGGGCGCCCTGCGCGGCGAGCGCTGTGGCGAGGGGTTTTCCCGCCATGACCGCTTCGGCCATTGCGCCGATCGCCTGCGCCAGGCTCGGGTGCTGGGTTTGCTGCTGCAGGGTATTGAGCGCGGCATGCAGCGGCATGCCGGTCTCGAGCAGCATCGCCAGGCGCTCGGTGAACTGCATGCGCTCGCGCGCCGAGATCGCGCCGCCGAGGCGCCAGGAACCGACCGGCTGCCGCTGCGGCTGCAGCATCGGTGATTCGAGTTCGATCGCCATCGCCAGCCCCTATTGCACGTGAATCGCGCGCGCGATCTCTTCCGGCGTCGTCTGCCGGTCGAGCACCAGCTCCATGCCGGCAGCATGAAGATCCTTGTGGCCGCCGCGCTCGGCCTGCGCGCGCAGTTCATCCATGCCCGCGCGGGCGACGATGTGGCGCTGCATCTCCGGGCCGATCTCGACCAGCTCGTGGATCGAGACGCGGCCGCGGTATCCGGAGTCGTAGCAGGACTGGCAGCCGCGTCCGCGCGCGAGCTGCTGGCTGCTGCCCGCCGGCAGGCCGCATGCGGCCACCAGTTCGGGCGGCGCGAGGTAGTTGGTCTTGCACTCCTCGCAGATCCGGCGCACCAGCCGCTGCGCCAGAACGCCGGCCAGCGCCGAGCCGAGCAGATAGGGCTCGATGCCCATGTCGAGCATGCGCGATACCGCGCCCAGGGCGTCGTTGGTGTGCAGCGTCGACAGCACCAGGTGGCCGGTAAGCGCGGCCTGCACCGCGATCTCGGCGGTTTGCCGGTCGCGGATCTCGCCGACCATGATGATGTCCGGGTCCTGCCTCAGCACGTGCTTGAGCATGTGCGCGAACGTCAGGCCGATGGCTTCGTTGACCTGGTTCTGGTTGATGACGTCGAGCTGGAACTCCACCGGGTCCTCGATGGTGACGATGTTCTTCTCGATGCTTTTCAGATGGTTGATCGCCGCGTACAGCGTGGTGGTCTTGCCGCTGCCGGTCGGGCCGGTCGCCAGGATCAGTCCGTGCGAGCGTGCGAGCAGGCCCTTGAAGCGCTGCAGATTGTCCTCGCGCATCGCCAGCTTTTCGATGTCGAGTATCGACTGGCTCTTGTCGAGCACGCGCAGCACCACCTTCTCGCCGAAGATTCCCGGCAGCGAGGAAAAGCGCAGGTCCACGACGCGCCCCTGGGTGGCTACCTGGATGCGTCCGTCCTGCGGCATGCGCCGTTCGGCAATGTCGAGGTTTGCCATCACCTTGAGCCGTGACACGATCGCCGGGTACAGGTCCTGGCGCGGCGTCATGACTTCATACAATATGCCATCGATGCGAAAGCGTATGCGCGCGCGCGTGCGCGAATTTTCGAAATGGATATCGCTGGCCCGGTCGCGGATCGCGCGCTGCATCACGGCGTTGACCAGGTTGACTACCGGGCTCGCGCCGGCCATTTCGTCGATGCGCGCGTAATCCTCGGGGAGCGTCGATTCGAGCACCTCCAGGTCTTCCTCCTGGGTGGTGACGAAATCGATTCCCTCGAACGAGGCGTCGTAGCCCTCCGTCAGATGCTTGAGGATGTCCTCGCGTCGCGCCAGCACCGGGCGCACCTGGCAGCCCGTGCGGCGCGCGATTTCGTCGAATGCGGGCACCGCCTGCGGATCGCAGCAGGCCAGCGTGAGGGTGTCGCGCACGCGGAACATCGGCAATACCTCGAGCCGGCGCGCCGCCTCCTGGTCCAGCAGGGCGAGCGCGACCGGATCGTACAGACCCGCGCGCAGGCCGACGTAGGGAACGCCAAGCTGAATGCCGAGCGCCTTGAGCAGATCGGTTTCGCTGACGAAGCCCCGGTCGACGAGAATGTGACCAAGCCGGCGGCCGAGCTGCGGCTGCAGCCGTGCCGCCTCGTTCAGGCGCTCGGCCGTGATCGCGCCGCTCTCCAGCAGGATGGCGCCCAGTTTCTTCGCCCCGCCGGCCGGTGCGGCGGTGTCGGCGGCCGCGCCCTCGGGGTCGCTGGTATCGACCTGGGCGGAGAACCCGGTCACGCGGAAGATGTCCCGCACCAGGGCGTTGGGGTTGAGCACCTTGAGGCCGCCGCCCATTGCGCTCAGCCGGCCGTGCGCTTCGAGCATGGCCTCCAGCGCCCTGCCGCTGACCAGCGTCACGTCCGCCAGATCGAGCACCAGCTGGACGCGGCGCGCGGCGATGCAGGAGGCGATTGCCGCCTGCAGCTGCGCAACCGCCGCGTCGTCGCACAGTTGCCCGCTCGGCGCGAGGTACTCCATGACGCCGACGCGCGTGCTGACGATGCCCTCAGTCATCGCCCTGCGTCCGCAGTATGCCGAAAGTGCGTATCCATGCCGGGTCGCGCCCGCACACGCGCAGGAATGCCGCCACCGCTTCCGGATCGAGCTGGGTGCCGCTGACGCGGCGAATTTCCAGCAGCGCTTCCTCGTGGCTGCGCCCGGCGCGGTAGGCGCGCGAGCTGGTCATGGCGTCGTAGGTGTCGGCGACGGCGATGATGCGCGCGGAGAGCGGAATCGATTTGCCGGCGATGCCGTCCGGATAGCCGCCGCCCTCGAAGCGTTCGTGATGATGCCGCACCGCCGGAAGCACCGGTTTCAGATGCTCGATGTGCTTCAGGATTTCGCAACCGCGCTCCGAGTGCACTTTGATGAAAGTGTATTCGTCGCGGGTGAGCGCGCCGGGTTTGGACAGAACGGCGTCGGGAATGCCAATCTTGCCGACGTCATGCAATACCGAGGCCCAGCCCAGCGCGTCGATCGCCGCCTCGGGCAGATCGAGCTCGCGCCCGATGTCGACGGAGATAGCGCTGACACGCTCGGAGTGTCCGCGCGTGTAGGGTTCCTTCGCTTCGACCGCCTCGATCAGCGCGGCGACGATCTGGCGGTTGAAGGTGCGCTGCTCCTCCAGCATGCGGTACATGTGCAGCAGATTGCTGAACTGGTTGGCCATCACTTCGACCAGCTTGCGGTCGCTGGCGCTGAAATCGGGCTTGTCGTCGTGGTTGACCAGCGCGAGGATGGCGGCAACCGAGTTTCCGAGATAGAGCGGGCTGGCGAGCAGCTTGTACGGCATGCCGGTGAAAATGTAGCCGCGGCGTTCGTCGCCCGCTTCGTTGATCGCGACGCTTTGCTTTCCCGCCTGGATGAAGCGGTAAAGGTCGCCGCGCAGTTCCACCAGCACCAGGTCGAGGTTGAACATCGGCTTGCTGAGGTTGGTCGCGGACAGGGTGACGTCGAGCGTCGGATAGACCAGCGCCGCCACGTCCGCGTTCATGTGCTGCGCGCACAGCTCGACCAGCTTCTGGAACACCTGCCAGCCGCCGCTGAAATTGCGGATGTGCGAGTCGATGCTGTAGACCAGATGCAGTTCATCGTAACGCGCAGCCAGCTCGAGGGCGAGGCTATCGAGCTCGCGGCGCAGCTTCTGCTCCGCGCGGATGGCCGCGGCGGTGTCCTCCAGCGCGCGCATCGTCGAAGCAAAGCCGGCGGCCGAGGCGTCGAGCTTCGATGCCTGGCCGACCGCGACCAGATAGCCCAGCGGCGCTGCCGGCGGAGGACTGATGGGCGCATGCACCATCGCGTGCCCGTTGTCGAGCACCCGGTGGCGAAAGGCGTGCCCGTTGCAGTCCCAGACGAAGCCGCTGCCCTCCAGCTGCGCCAGCGTCCGGGTGAACAAGCTACCGGGATCGGCGCCGGGCCAGATCGGCGTGCCGCGCGGATCGCAGGCACCCAGCGCGAGCCCGCCGCCGGTCGCGTTCTCGAAACGGCGCCGGTGCAGTTCGAAATCGACGTCCCCAAGCGCCGCGTCGGTCGTGCTCATGGCGCCAGCCTCATGGCCTCGCCGCGAAGCCGGCCAGCCGGGCGATCAAATTGCGCGGGCTGAGCGGCTTCTCGAGGAAATCGGTGTTCGGGATACGGCTCGCCCATTCGCGGTTCTCGCAGCCGGTCATCGAAGTCATGACCAGGATCGGGAAGCGCCGCTGCGGGAATTCGGCGTGGATCGCGCGGCACAGCTGCTCGCCGTTCATCCCCGGCATGCTGATGTCGGTGATCAGAAAGTCGGGGGGCTGCGAACGGATCCGCGTCAGCGCGGCCGCGCCGTCGGAGGCGGAATCGACCTCGTAACCCTCGCGCCTGAGGCACAGGGTGAGCACGCGCATCACATGCGGTTCGTCGTCGACGATCAGTATTCGCATCACAGGCGCGCCGTTTCATGGATGATTGCAGGCAGCTTCCGGAACTGCATGCAGAATTCGCTGCCGCTGCCGAGTTCGCTCTCGACGCTGATACTGCCTTGGTGCAATTCGATGATCTGCTTGGCCAGGTACAGCCCGAGCCCGTGGCCGCTGCAGCCGGCCGTGGCGGCGTTGGCGGAGCGGAAGAAGCGCTCGAATACTCTGGGCAGGTCCGCGGCGGGGATGCCGATGCCGGTGTCGCGCACCCGCACCCGCACCTGCGCGTCGGTTTCATCGGCGCTGAGCACGACTGTGCCGCCGGCGCGGTTGTATTTGATCGCGTTGCCGAGCAGATTGACGATGGCGATGCGGAACAGGTTCTTGTCGAGCAGCACCGGACTGAGCTCGGGCGGCAGCTCGAGCGCGAGCCGCACATCCTTGCCGGTCGCGTTTTTGCTCACTTCCGCGAACACGTCCTCGAGCAGTTCGTGCAGCTTGACCCGTTGTCGGTTGAGCGCGATGTCGCCGGTTTCGAGGCGTGTGACGTTAAGCAGGTTGTCGATCAGGCCGGCCATGCGCTCGACCTCGTCGCGGATGACATTGATCGCCTCGACGCGTTCCGCCTGCGCCTGTTCCGGCGCGTCCGGCCCTTCGTCGAGCAGCAGTTCGCTGTACATACCCAGTACATTGAGCGGTGACTTCAGTTCGTGCGCGACGCGTTCGACGAATTCGGCGCCGGCGCGGCGCGCGAGAAATTCCTGTGTCACTTCACGCAACACCACCAGCGCGCCCAGGAACTGACCGGCTTCGCGCGGGGAGAACAGGGGGTAGACGCCGGCGGCGATCCTGCGCTCCTGCTGCGCGTCCGGGCACAGTTCCAATGTTTCTGCGCGAAAGGCCTGGTCGGAACGGGGCCGGCAGCGCTGCAGAAATGCGGCAAGCTCGGGCATCACGGCGATTTCCTTAACGCTGCGGCCGACGAGCGAGCGATGCTCGACGCCGAGGATCGGGTCGAGCTTGGCGTTCGCGTGCGTGATGGTCCCCGATTCGTCCAGGACCAGGATCGCCTCGGGCAGCGCATGCAGCAGCGATTCCAGTTTTTCCTGCCGGTAGGCCAGCATGCGGTTGTTGACGGTCGAATCGAAGCGCTCGGCCTCGATCTCCTGCAGCCGCGCCTGCATCGTTTGCGCGAAGCGGCTGAAATCCCTGGCAAACGCGCGCAGGTCCGGGCTCGGCGCAAGCTCGGCGACCGGCAGCGCGCCGCTTTCCGCGAGCCGGCGCAATTCCCGGCCGATGTCGCCCAGGGGCCGCATTTCGTGCTTGATCAGGAAGTAGACCAGCGGAACGAGCAGGAACACCGGCAGCGCGAGCAAAGCGATAAACGATGATTGCTCCAGGCCGGGAGGCGCCGGCCCGGGGTCGAGAAACCCCACGCGCAACTGGCCTACCAGCCTGCCGTGGTCGTGCAAAGGCCCGTAGAACTCGGTAATGCGGCGCGCGTCCCCGGGGGCGCTTAGACCGCGCTCGCCCAGCCGCGCTCCCGGATCGTCGGAATGCGGCGCAGGCGGAACGATGATCCCGGCCGAGACAACCTCTGCCAGCGTCTTGCCGCGCAGGTCCATGATCGCCCCGTAGCCCAGGTCGGAGGAGTGGCCGCTTTGCAGCGCTGCCTGAAGCAGGCTGGTATTGCCGGATTCGGGCACGAGTTGATCGAAAGGCAGGCGCGACAGCAGCCGCACCAGGCTCAAGCCCTGCTCGCGCACCTGGGCACGCCGGGTTGCCGCCTGGTGTTCGAAGATCACGCCGACGATGACGGCGACCACGGCGATGGACGCCGCGATCATCAGCATGCCTAGCCTTTCTGTGCGCATTTTTTCCGCTCGTGTTGACGAATCAGAG
>JAKAIH010000109.1 GCA_021825225.1 Pseudomonadota bacterium | reverse complement strand
CTCGTCCATCAGGCGCGCGAGCAATTCCTGGTCCAGGCTGCCCCAGTTCACGCCGATGCGCACCGGCTTGCCGTAGTTGCAGGCCATTTCGATCATGGTCGCGAACTGCTCGTCGCGCTTCGATCCTTTGCCGACATTGCCCGGGTTGATGCGGTATTTGGCGAGCGCCTCGGCGCACTCGGGATACTGGCTGAGCAGGCGGTGGCCGTTGAAATGAAAGTCCCCCACCAGAGGCACGAAACAGTTCCGCCGCGCGAGTTCGTCGCGGATGCGCGCGACCTGGGCTGCCGCCTCCGCCGTGTTGACGGTGATGCGCACCAATTCGGACCCCGCGCGCGCCAGGTCGTGGACCTGCTGCGCCGTGGCAAGCGCATCGGCCGTATCGGTGTTGGTCATGGATTGCACCACGATGGGCGCGCCGCCGCCGATAAGGACGTCGCCGATGCGCACCTGGCGCGTGTTCTTGCGTGCCGTGGAGGACATCCGCTGTTACTCGAGCTTCAGGCGCGCCACGTCGACCTTGAAATAAGGCCGCAGGTCGACTGGCGCATCGTTGTATTTCAGCCGCACTTTGGCGGCGTTGCCGATTACGACGTCGAATGGCGGCACGCCATCGACTACCTGCCTGGTACCGGGCTGGTTGAGCTGGGACAGCAACACTTTGCCGCCCGCCTGCTTGATTTCCACCCAGGACAGCTGGTCGAACTCGAGTTCGATGCGCTTACGCCCGCTGACGCTGGCGCTCTTCGCATCGGCTGGCACCGCGGCGGGAACGGATGGCTCCGCCGCCGGCGCCGCGGCCGCCGCAGCGGGTGCCGGCGCGTTCACCGGCGTGGCCGCCACATCTGCGGCAGCCGGGGCAGTCGCGGGGGGTGCCGGCACAGCCGCCGGGGTCTGCACTTGCACCAATGCCGGCGCCGCTGCGTCCGCGTCGGCAGACGCCGCCTTGGGCGTGATCTTTACCACCTCGCCCGTGTCCAGCGGGTTGCTGCGCCATTCGTAGGCGACAACCGCCACCGCCGCCAATGCCGCGATCGACAGCAACACATAGATGCGGTTCGATTTTTCGCCGCCCTCGATGAAGGGCTCCTGCGCACCCAGATGCAAATCGACGCTGGCGCGTCCGGGAATATCAGGCCGGCCCAGATCCGCGAGCAGCGGCTCCGGATCGATCTGCACCAGCTTGGCGTAGCTGCGGATCATGCCGCGCACGAAGGTCGTGCCGGGCAGCTTGGCGTAGTCGTCGTCCTCGATGGCAGCGATCTGCTTGACGCCGTATTTGATCTGCTGCGACACGTCGGCCACGCTGAGCTTGAGCCCGGCGCGAGCCGCCGCCAGCGTCCGCCCCGGACTGATCTGCTCGGTCACTGGCCCCGCTTCGCTCATTCAAACCGGCCCTTGAGCAAGTCCTGATATTCAGGGGATCCGGAATAACGCCGCCGCAGCTGGGCGGCCAGCGAATTTTCCGCGCCGCGGTCACCCAGCTTGCGCTGTATGCGCAGCGCCAGCCACAGCGACTCGGCCGTGGGATCGACCAGCCTGTTGAAACGCTCGATCAGGCTGCGCGCTTTTTCCAGTTCGCCGTGCTTGTACTGGATCGACGCGAGATTGAGCAAAGCGAGCGGATTGTCCGGATCGCTGCGCAGTGCGTGTTCGAAATAGCCGATCGAATCGCGCCCGTCGTTCTTCTTGAGCGAGCACAGCCCGGCGTTGACATAGGAGCGCGCCGGCGTCTTGTACAGCGGATTCTTCAGCGCGGCGAAAAAGTAGGCAATCGACTGATCTTCGCGCCCGGTGCGGCACAGGAACCAGCCGTAATTGTTGTTGATGTCCGGATCGTTCGGGGATAGCGCGAGCGCGCGCTCGAAACGCTTCTGCGCGACATCGTTCTCGCGCAGATCCATGTGCACCAGGCCGAGCACGCTGTAGGCCGGGGCATAACTCGGGTCGGCCTTGATCGCCGTGCGCAACTCTTCCAGCGCGACGCCGATGTTGCCGTGCTCGAAATACGCCGAACCGAGTTCGGTATGGATGCGGGCGCGGTTGCGCGGATCGCCGACCTCACCCGTCATGGTGCCGGTATCAACCGTATCGGCCTGGGTCGACGCAGACGGCACCTGCGCGCAGCCGGCGAGTGCGCCGAAGACAAGGAGTGCCGCCAGCAGAAAAATCGATCTCAGCATAGCTGTATCTCCACCACGCGGCGCGTGCGCCTGGTCCTGTCTTCCACCCTGCCGGCGAGTTGCCCGCAGGCTGCATCGATATCGTCCCCGCGCGTTTTGCGCGTGGTCACCACCAGCCCCGCCGCAAGCAGGATTTCGGCAAAGCGGCGGATGGACTCGGGCGGCGAGCGTTTGAAGCCGGATCGGGGAAAAGGATTGAACGGAATCAGGTTGAATTTGCACGGGACGTCGCGTACCAGCGCAAGCAATTGCCGCGCGTGTTCCGCGCTGTCGTTGACGCCGTCCAGCATCACATACTCGAACGTGATGAAATCGCGCGGCGCCTTGTCCAGATAGCGCCGGCATGCGGCCAGCAACTCGGCCAGCGGATATTTGCGGTTGATCGGAACCAGCGCGTCGCGCAGTGTGTCGTTGGGCGCATGCAGCGATACCGCCAGCGCCACCGGGCACGCCTCGCGCAGCCGGTCGATTCCCGGAACGATGCCCGAGGTCGAAAGTGTCACTCGCCGCCGCGACAGCCCGTAGGCATTGTCGTCCAGCATCAGGCGCATGGCTGCAACCACGTTTTCGAAATTCGCCAGCGGCTCGCCCATGCCCATCATGACGACGTTGCTGACCAGGCGTTCCCCCTTGGGCGTCGCACCCAAGGCCTTGTTTGCGATCCACAACTGGCCGATGATCTCGGCCGTAGTCAGGTTGCGGTTGAAGCCCTGTTTGCCGGTGGAGCAGAACTTGCAGTCGAGGGCACAACCGGCCTGCGAAGACACGCACAGGGTGCCTCTGTTCGCTTCGGGTATGAACACGCTTTCCACCGCGTTGCCGTTGCCGACGCCTATCAGCCACTTGCGCGTGCCGTCGGCGGCCGTGGCATCGGAGGCGATCTGCGGCGCCTCGATGATTGCGCTCATCGCGAGCTTTTCCCGCAGCGACTTGGCCAGGTCGCTCATTTTCGAAAAATCCGCCTCTCCGTACTGGTGCATCCAGCGCAGCAGTTGCCTGGCGCGAAACGGCTTCTCGCCGATATCGGCGAAAAAAGCGCTCAGCTGCGCCGCATCGTAATTGAGGAGGTTCGGGATCACGGCCGGCCGGGATTCAGCGCGAATAGATGTTGAGGCTGGGGAAGAAGTAGGCGATTTCCACTTTGGCGGTATCCACGCCGTCCGAGCCATGCACTGCGTTGGCATCGATGCTGTCGGCGAAATCCGCGCGGATCGTACCCTTGTCCGCTTTCTTCGGATCGGTCGCGCCCATCAGTTCGCGGTTTTTGGCGATCGCGCTTTCGCCCTCCAGCACCTGCACCATCACCGGACCCGAGATCATGAATTTGACCAGATCCTCGAAAAAAGGCCGCCCCTTGTGCACCGCATAAAAGCCCTCCGCCTCGGCGCGCGACAATTGCAGCATGCGTGCGGCGATGATCTTCAAGCCATTGGTTTCAAAGCGGGAATAAATCTTGCCGATGACGTTCTTGGCCACCGCGTCGGGCTTGATGATGGATAGGGTACGTTCCAAAGCCATGCAGATCTCCAAAAGTTTTTAGTTGGATAAAGCTTAACGTTATATTTTATCAGGGATTTTGCTTTATGTCGCCTACTGCAGGCGCGGCCGGGCCGTTCAAGTCTGCGGCCGCCAGTTGATCAGCCAGCCGGCTTCGCCGGCGCCGGCCTCCCAGCCGCTGGCCACGCCCAATCCCGGTACCGCCACCAGCGCATCGGCGCAATAGATCAAGGGCAGGCGTTCGCGCTCCCACGGCGCGAGCTGCGCCTCCTGCAGCAGATTTTTCAGGCTGCGCGTAGAGCCCCTGGCCTGCAGGCGCAGCTTTTCGCCCCCCTGCCGCAGCCTCAGATTCAATCCCGGCGCGCGCACGCGCGCGCAGGCGAGGCCTGCGCCCAGTCTGCGCGCAAAGCGCAATGCCCCGCCCAGTTCCGGCAGCGCCCATGCACGCCTGCCATCCCACTCGAGGCGAAGATCCGCGGGCGGCTGCAGCAGTGCCGGCAGCAGATAGGCACAGCCGGCATAGCGGCGCAGTTCGAACTCGCCCAGCGCGACGCGCACGGCGGCGTCATCCCGCGCCTGCAACAACTGGCGCAATGCCTCTTGCAGACGATCGGCCTCGGGAGCCGCGGCGCCCTGGCGCGACAACAGCCAGCGCAGCAGATTCTTCGCGCGCGCCTCTCCCACGTCGCGCAATTCGGCCAGCAGCAACCTGTTTCCCCTCAGCGCGCGCCTGGCATCGGTCTCGGCCAGCTGATCCAGGATCAGGCTCGCTTCGGCCATATGCCGGGCAGCGCGCGCGAGCGTCGCACGATATGCAGGAAAGGCCTGCTCGATCACCGGCAGCACCCGGTGGCGCAGGAAATTGCGGTCATAGCGCGTGTCGGCATTGCTCTCGTCTTCGACCCACTTGAGCTTGCGCGCACGGGCGTAGGCTTCGATCTGCTTGCGCGAGAGCGCGAGCATGGGACGCAGGACCGCAGGGGCCGGCGCCGCCTTGCCCTTCTTGCCCGCATGCTGTTCCCTGATCAGGGGCATCGCCGCGCCGCCCTTCACCCCGGCGCCGCGCAGCAGCTGCAGCAACAAGGTCTCGGCCTGATCGTCCTGGTGTTGGGCAAGCACGATGAAATCGGCCTTCTCCTGCCTGGCATAGACCTGATAGCGGGCGCGCCGCGCGGCCGCCTCCGGCCCCTCGGCACGGTAAGGCGCCAGATCGACTTCGTGCAGCGCCAGCGCAATATCGCGCCGCTGGCACAGGCGTGCGCAAAACGCGGCCCAGCCGCGCGCATTCGGGCTGATGTTGTGGTTGACGTGCACGCAGGAAAGCGCAAAGTCCAGTGGGCCGGCAAGGCGGCGCAGCGCCTCGAACAAGACCACCGAATCCAGCCCCCCGGACAGCCCGAGCACCAGCCTCGCCCGGGGAAAGAGCAAGGGCCTGAGCGCCGCGCCTACGGTGGCTTCAAGGCCGTCGAAGCTATTCGGCTTCGACTTCCTTGAACTTGCCATAAGCCATCAGACGGTCTAGACGTGTCTCCAGCAATTCGTCCACGCCCTTGTTCACGAGCGAGCGCAAGGCATCCTGCAGGGCCTTCTTCATATTCTGCATCATGGCCGCGTGGTCGCGGTGGGCGCCGCCCAGCGGTTCACTGATGATCTTGTCGATCAGGCCCAGGGTTTTCAGCCGGCTCGCCGTGATACCCAGGGTTTCAGCCGCCTCGGGCGCCTTGTCGGCGCTTTTCCACAGGATGGAGGCACAGCCTTCGGGTGAAATTACCGAATAGATTGCGTATTGCAGCATCATCACCGTATCGCCGACCGCAAGCGCGAGCGCGCCGCCCGAGCCGCCCTCGCCGATCACGGTGCAGATAATGGGCACCCTGAGTTCGGCCAGGACGTAGAGGCTGCGGCCGATCGCCTCGGACTGCCCGCGCTCCTCGGCGCCGATGCCGGGATAGGCGCCGGGCGTATCGACGAAGGTCAGCACCGGGATTTCGAATTTCTCCGCCAGGCGCATCAGGCGCATCGCCTTGCGGTAACCCTCGGGACGCGGCATGCCGAAGTTGCGCAATATTTTTTCCTTGGTATCGCGCCCCTTCTGCTGTCCGATCACCATCACCGACTGGCCGTTGAAGCGCGCGAGGCCGCCGACGATGGAAGGGTCGTCGGCGTAAGAGCGATCCCCGTGCAGTTCCTCGAAATCGGTGAACAACGCGCCGATGTAATCCAGGGTGAAGGGACGCTGCGGATGGCGCGCCACCTGCGCCATCTGCCAGGGTGTGAGCTTGGCGTAAAGCTCCTTGGTCAGGGCATTGCTCTTCTTCTGCAGCCGCGTGATTTCCTCGGAGATGTCGACCGCCGAGTCGTCCTGCACAAAGCGCAACTCCTCGATTTTGGCATCGAGATCGGAAATCGATTGTTCGAATTCGAGGAAAGTCGTTTTCAATGGAACGGCCGGAGCAATGCTGGCTGAGGAGCCGGTATTCTAGCTTACTGCCCGCTGCGTGCGCACAGCCGCGCTTCAGTACTCGACCGGCACCGGATCCAGGCTGCGCCACAGATACCAGGTAGCCACCGAGCGCCACGGCGCCCAGATCGCGCCGAGTTCGCGCATGTTCTCGCGCGTGGCACGCTCGCCGTCGAAATAGTGCAGGCCGATCGCACGCTGCAGGCCGAGGTCGTCCAGCGGCAGGACGTCGGGCCGCAGCAGGTTGAACATTAGAAACATCTCCGCCGTCCAGCGGCCGATGCCGCGCACCTGGATCAATTCGGCGATCACCGCCTCGTCGTCCATCTGCGGCCAGTCGCGCGCGTGGATGCTGCCGTCGGCGAAGTGGCGCGCCAGATCCGCAATGTATTCGGCCTTGCGCCGCGACAGGCCGCAAGCGGGAAGCCGCCGCCGCGCCCTGAGCATCTGTTCCGGCGTCGCCGCGGGCGCGATGGCGAGCACCCGGTTCCACACCGATTCCGCCGCTTTCACCGAGATCTGCTGACCGACGATGGAACGCGCAAGCGTCTTGAACGGCTCGCCGCGGCGCACCAGCGCGATGCGCGGGTGAGCGCGGATGATGCGCGCAAGCACCATGTCGCGGCGCGCCAGCGCGCGCTTGGCGCGCAGCCAATAGTCGGGCCTCATGTTCTGAATGTGTAACCGGCCTTAAGCGCGCACGACGGCGTGCGGCACGACGCGGCTGTGCGCGGCGACATGCTGGGCGAGAAAACCCATTTGATCGGAAAGGATCTTGCGGTTGGTAAGTATCAGGTACTCGGCCTTGTTCGGCACGTAGGGCGCGTACAGCAATTCCATGCCGGCCTCTTCGGGCTTGCGGTTGCGCTTGAAGCCATTGCAGTGGCGGCAGGCCGACACCACGTTCATCCAGTGGTCGCGCCCGCCGCGCGACAACGGCGTAATGTGGTCGCGCGTAAGGCGCAGGTAACCGAACTCGGCACCGCAATAGGCGCAGATATGGCGGTCGCGGCGGAACAATTCGCGATTGCTGAGCGGCGGCACCTGGGAGAAGGCCCTGGACGCCATCGCCCTGCCCTTGATCGCAATAATGGAGTTGGTGGTGATGCTGGAGCGCTCGCCGGTCTTGCGCGAGGTACCGCCATAAACCGTGAACGCACGTTCGCCCAAGGTCCATGCCACCAGATTCTTGGCGTAGTAATAACAGGACTGCTGCCAGGTGATCCAGCGGTGCGGAACGCCGTGGAAATCCAGCGTCAGGATGAGCGGAATATCCGCCATGCGCTTGCCTCAAATCTCCTGTAAATACGAAACCGGACTTGACGCACTGCAGAACAAGACCCAAAAAGCCGCGGCCATCAAGCCCTTACGGGGGATTCTGCCTCAAAATATGCGCTAGCGCTAGGGCCGCGCTGGAAGCGTCACGCGGCGCGCGCGTAGATCAGCTGATACCGGCTCGAGGAATCGACCAGCAGCCCGGCTTGCGCCGCGGCCGGAGCCGACAACTGCGGTTGCAGCGTTTGCGCCGCCTGCGCCAGATCGATGGTTTCCACGAACAGTACCCAATCCGCGCTCTTGTCGGCGCTCCCGCGCAGGGCCATTTCCGGACTGGGACCGCCGGCAGCCGCCGCATCGGCTTCCCACAGCGCCATGCGCACGATGTCGGCCGACTGCATCAGGCGCTGCGCCAGATCTCCTTTGACCCAGCGGCGCGCGGTTTCCTGGCGTCCCTCAAAGGGCCTGCACTGGACCACGATCGCTGCGCCGCCGACGCCAGCGCCCTGCGACCAGGTCTCGCGGCAGGCCGAACGCAGCATGTTGCGAAAGCTCGGCATGATGCATCTGGTCCAGTCCGTGGGATTCGCCAGGCGTTCGAGATAGGCCGGCGTCCCGAGGATGCCGATCGACTCGCATTCGTAGACGGCCATGTACGCCGGTGCGC
>JAKAIH010000108.1 GCA_021825225.1 Pseudomonadota bacterium | reverse complement strand
CGGCGAGGTATTTCACCATGTCGGGCTCGATGTCGACGCCGTAGACCCGGCCCTTGGGCAGGAAGTGCGCGAGGCGCACGGAAAAATAGCCGGTGCCGGAGCCGATGTCGGCCACCGCGGCGTCGGACCTGAGCGCGAGCGTCTCGATCACCTGATGCGGCTTCTGCCAGGCGTCGCGTTCGGGGTCGTCGAATACCCGTGCCCAGTGTTCGGCGCCGGAAAAGCTGTGCATGTACGTATGGGGCGATTGTGCCTGCGCCGGCCCGCAAGCCAGGCCGATGCCGCCGAGGGCAAGTGCCCATAGCGCAATCCTCAGGGCGCGCATCAGGGTGTTCTCCTGTGTTGGTTGAGCGTTCAATTGGCTATCTTAAGCCCCAATTGGAGCGTCGGGGATGCGCCGCCGCCTCGATCACGACCCCAAGGTTATTGCCTAAAAAACAATGGACTTCCGCGGCCGTACCCGGTAGACTGCCGCCCTTTTCGCATACCTGTGTCCATGGCCGCCGCAGCAGTGCCTGTAACGCATCAAGGCGCCGGCGCCGACCGCGCGCCGGCGGAGCGGATCGCGCGCGAAATGGCGCGCCGCCGCACCTTCGGCATTATCGCGCACCCCGATGCCGGCAAGACCACCCTGACCGAAAAGCTGCTGCTGTTCTCCGGCGCCATTCACCTCGCGGGCACGGTGAAGGCCCGCAAGAGCCGCCGCCACGCGACCTCGGACTGGATGGAGATCGAGAAGCAGCGCGGCATTTCTGTGGCGAGTTCGGTGATGCAGTTCGAATATCGCGACTGCGTGGTCAATCTGCTCGACACCCCGGGACACCAGGATTTCTCCGAAGACACCTATCGCGTGCTCACGGCCGTCGATTCCGCGCTGATGGTGATCGATGCGGCCAAGGGCGTGGAAGAGCAGACGATCAAGCTGCTCAACGTTTGCCGCATGCGCAGCACGCCCATCCTCACTTTCATGAACAAGATGGACCGCGAAACCCGCGATCCGGTGGCCTTGGTGGAAGAGGTGGAAGAAGTGCTCAAGATCCAGTGCGCGCCGGTGACCTGGCCCATCGGCATGGGCAAATCCTTCCGCGGCGTCTATCACCTCTTGCGCGACGAGATCCTGCTGTTCACCGCCGGCGAGGATCGCGCCGACCAGGAGTTCGAGACCATCGCGGGCATCGACAACCCGCGTTTGGCGCAAATGTTTCCGCGCGAGATCGCGCAGCTCAAGAGCGAGGTCGCGCTGGTGCGCAGCGCCTTGCACCCCTTCGATCTCGACGCTTTCCTCGATGGCAGGCAGACTCCGGTGTTCTTCGGCTCGGCCGTCAACAATTTCGGCGTGCGCGAAATACTGAGCGCGCTGATCGACTGGGCCCCGGGGCCGCGCGCGCGCGACGCCACGATGCGCGTGGTTGCGCCGGGCGAGTCCAGGTTTTCCGGCTTCGTCTTCAAAATTCAAGCCAATATGGATCCTGCCCACCGCGACCGCATCGCCTTCCTGCGCGTGTGCTCCGGGCGCTTCGAGCGCGGGATGAAAATCAGGCACCTGCGGCTCGAACGCGATATCAAGGTGAACAACGTGGTCACCTTCATGGCCTCGAACCGCGAGCAGGTCGAGGAGGCCTATGCCGGCGACATCATCGGCCTGCCCAACCACGGCCAGATGCAGATCGGCGACAGCTTCTCCGAGGGGGAAGCGCTGCTGTTCACAGGCATTCCCTATTTCGCGCCCGACTTCTTCCGTTCGGTGCGCATCCGCAATCCGATCAAGGTGAAGCAGCTGCACAAAGGCCTGCAGCAGCTCGGAGAAGAAGGCGCGGTGCAGGTGTACAAGCCCGCGCTGGGCGGAGACCTGATCCTGGGCGCGGTGGGCGTGCTGCAGTTCGAAGTGGTCGCGAGCCGGCTGCAAAGCGAATACGGCGTCGATGCGGTGTTCGAGGGCACCTCGGTCAGCTGCGCGCGCTGGGTCACGGGCGAGGACAAGCGCATGTTGGCCGACTTCGAAAAAATGCTGGGACACAACGTCGCGCGCGACGCGGCCGGCAACCTCGCCTATCTCGCGCCCAACCGCGTCAATCTCCAATTGACGCAGGAGCGCTGGCCCAAACTCGTATTCCACGAAACCCGGGAACACGCAGCAGCGCCGGACTGAATCGAGGCAGGGGGCGGAAAAGGAAACCCCGCTCGAGGGTGGGGAGCCAAAAAGGAAGCCCCGCTCGAGGCGGGGAGCTAAAAAGGAAGCCCCGCTCGAGGCGGGGCTTGGGGCACCCATTTTGGAAGTGCCGTTGCCGTAGTTACGGCGCGTACGGGGTTGCGCCCCGTTGATAGTTGGAATCAAAATTCAGTCTTCAGTCGATGCGCCTCCGTTGTTACTGCAATTTATGTATAGGTGCGGCTGCGGCCTAAGTCAAGGTCGATGCAGGCCGGGGACAAGGCGCTGGCGAAGCACAATGGCATCAAGGCGTGGTGACGCCCATGTCGCCGCGCACCAAACAGGAGGAACATCCATGGACCAGACGCAGGAACGCAGGCGCGAGATCGACGCCGCGCTGGAGGACATCCGCACCATCGAGCAGCGCGAGGGCATCACGCGCCCGGCGCTCGCAAAGATCAGGCAGCGGCTGATCCGCCTCGCGGCGCGCACCGATTTATTCACGACGCAGGATTTCCCGCCGCCCGAGCCCGGGGGCGCGCGCAAATCCTGCCTCTATCGCCTCGCCGAGGATGCCGATCATCGCTATGCGCTCTATGCCAACGCCTCGCTGGGCGGTTACAGCACGCCGGCGCACAATCACACTACCTGGGCGGTGATCGTCGGCGTAACCGGAGAGGAGCTGAACCGCTTCTACGAGCGCACCGCCGACAACGGCGTGCGCGAGAAAGGCCAGCACCTGGTGCGGCAGGGCTCGGGCGTGTCGTTCATGCCGGAGGACCTGCATTCGATCCACATCGATGCGCCGCTGCTGAATTTCCATATGTACGGCCTCGGCCTGGAGCAGCTGCATCGGCGCGAGTTCTATAAGCCCGAGGAACATGCCTGGGGCATTTTCCCGCCGCATTCCGACATCCGCGAAGCGCGCCCGGTCCGCGCATGAGCCGGCTCATCTCGCCGGCGGCGCTGCGCGCGCTGTTGCTCGCAGACAGCGAATTCGCCCTGCTCGATGTGCGCGAACAGGGCGTGCATTACCGGGGCCATCCTTTCTTCGCCTGTTCGCTGCCGCTGTCGCGCCTCGAGATGCTGGTCGCCGACCTGCTGCCGCGCCGCAGCGTGCCGGCGGTGCTGCTCGACGGCGGCGGCGAGGGCCTGGCCGAGCGCGCCGCGGCGAAACTCGCCGAACTGGGCTACACGGACCTGGCGATCCTCGATGGCGGCTGCGCCGGTTGGAAAGCTGCAGGCGGCGAGCTGTTTTCCGGGGTCAACGTGCCGTCCAAGGCTTTCGGCGAATTCGTCGAGCATCACTACGATACGCCGCGGGTGCCGCCGCAGGAAATCAGGCGACTGATCGACCGCGGCAGGAAGCTCGTGATCCTCGATTCGCGGCCGTATGAGGAATACCACCGCATGAATATCCCGGGCGGCATAGATGCCCCGGGCGCGGAGTTGGTGTATCGCGTGCACGAGCTCGCGCCCGAGCCCGATACGCTGGTGGTGGTCAATTGCGCCGGCCGCACGCGCAGTATCATCGGTTGCCAGTCGCTCAGGAACGCAGGCATACCGAACGAAGTGGTGGCGTTGAAGGACGGCACCATGGGCTGGGAACTGGCCGGCTACCGATGCGAGCGCGGCTCGACTGCGGTGGCGCCCGCACCCAGTGTCGCGGGGGCTGCGAGGGCGCGCGCGGCGGCCGAACGCGTGGCGCAGCGCTTCGCAGTGAAATTCGCCTCGCGCGGTGATGTCGAGGCGTGGCAGCGCGACGCAGGCCGCACCCTGTACCTGCTCGATGTGCGTACGCCGCAGGAATTCCAGCAGCTGCACATTGCCGGCGCGCGCCATGCGCCGGGCGGGCAACTGGTACAGGCGACCGACGAATTCATCGGCGTGCGCGGGGCGCGCATCGTGCTGATCGATCCGGCACGGGTGCGCTCGGTGATGACCGCATCCTGGCTGAATCAGATGGGCTGGAGCGAGGTGTACGTGCTCGAGCCCGCGGGCGAGAACGGCTTTGGCGGCTGGGCGCTCGAGAGCGGCCCACGCAGGCAAACACCGGCCGGGTTCAAGCCCTGGCGCACTGTCACGGCAGGGGAGTCGGCGAGCGGCCGGGGCGAGGGAGGCGCGACGGTGCTCGATCTCGCCACCAGCCTCAGGTTTCGCGATGGGCATGTTCCGGGCGCTTGGTGGGCGGTGCGCGCACGCCTGGGTGAGGCGCGCGCGAAACTCGCTGACGCGCGCTCGCTGCTGCTGACTTCGGAGGACGGCACGCTCGCGCACCTGGCGGCAGCTGAAGCCCAAGCCCTGTGGCCGAATGCGGAAATACGCGTGCTCGAAGGCGGCAACGCCGCCTGGTTCGCCGCGCAGTTGCCTGCCGAAACGGGCAGCGACAACGCGACTACGGCAGCGGACGACGTCTGGTACAAGCCCTACGACCACGCCGGGGACTACGAGAGGCACGCACGCGCCTATCTCAGCTGGGAAGTGGCGCTGGCCGAACAGATCAAGCGCGATCCCGCCATTCGTTTCCGCACATACGACTGAGGCGTGAGGGACGCGGCTTCGCTGCGGGAAGCGATCCCTACAGCGTAACCCGGGTGCCGAGCTCGATCACGCGATCGGGTTGCAGCTTGAAATACTCCGCGGTGGCGGGGCTGTTGCGTTGCATCCAACGAAACAGGTCGCGGCGCCACGTGAACAGCCCCGGCTTGTCTGCGCGCGCGAGGGTGGCCTTGCCGAGGAAAAAAGTGGTATCCATCATGTCGAATTTGAGTCCGTGGCGCTCGAGCAGCTTCAGCCCCTTGGGCACGTCCGGTTGCTCCATGAAACCGTAGTGCAGCATTGCCTGGTAGACGTGGCCGCGCTCGATCACCTGCACCTCGGTGCGCTCGAAATCGGCGACATAGGGCAGGTCTTCGTTGACTATGGTCAGGAACACGATGCGCTGGTGCAGGACTTTGTTGTGTTTGAGGTTGTGCAGCAGCACCGTGGGCACCGAGCCGGGATCCGGCGAGAGGTAGACGGCGGTGCCCGGCACACGCGGAATATCGGCGCTGCACAGCGTCGGGAAGGCATCCAGCGGAACGCGCTTGCTGCGCTCGTGCGCAGTGAGTATGGTCTCGGCGCGTTTCCAGGTCGTCAGCAATATGAACAGCGCCAGGCCGCACAGCAGCGGAAACCAGCCGCCGTCGGCGATCTTTGTCGTGTTGGCCGCGAAGAATATGAACTCGAGCGAGCCGACCAACGCGAGCACCAGCAGGAACAGGGGGTTCGGCCGCTTGCGCGCGGACACGGCAACCACGGTGATGAGCGCCGTCGTCAGCACCATGGTTCCCGACACCGCTATGCCGTATGCCGAAGCGATCGCGCTCGAAGTCTTGAACCCGAGCACCAGGAGGATGACCAGCATCAGCATGGTCCAACTGAGTTGCGGCACGTAGATCTGGCCGCGCTCGGTTTCGGAGGTATGCCGGGTGGGCACGCGCGGGAGGTAGCCCAGGCGCGTGGCCTGCTGCGTAACCGAGAATGCGCCGGAGATGGTCGCCTGCGACGCGATCACGGTCGCTACGGTGGCAAGGAGCACCAGCGGCATCAGCAGTTCCTGCGGCGCGAGCAGATAGAACGGGTTCTTGATCGCCGCGTGATCGCGCAGCACCAGCGCGCCCTGGCCGAAGTAATTGATCATGAGCGAGGGAAACACCAGGCCGAACCAGGCCAGCCGGATCGGCTTCGCGCCGAAGTGGCCCATGTCGGCGTACAGCGCCTCGGCGCCGGTCAGCGCGAGGAACACCGCCCCCAGCACCAGAAAGCTGAGCCCGGGCGAGCGCCACGCGAAGCTGAGCGCGTAGCGCGGGTCGAGCGCCGCAAGTACGCCGGGCGTGTGCGCGATCGAGACCGCGCCCAGTGCCGCGAGCGTGAGGAACCAGACAACCATGACCGGACCGAAGAGCTTGCCGAGCGTGCCGGTACCATGGGCCTGGATGACGAACAGGCCGACCAGGATTGCGATCGTGATCGGCACGATCCAGTGTTCGAACGCGGGCGTGGCCACCGACAGGCCTTCGACCGCGGATAGCACCGAGATCGCCGGCGTGATGATCGCGTCGCCGTAGAACAGCGAGGCGCCGAAAATGCCCAGCATGGCCGCCGTCCATGCAAGGCGCGGCCGCGCGCGCGTCAGGCGCGTAGCGAGCGCGAGCAGCGCGAGTATGCCGCCCTCGCCGCCGTTGTCGAAACGCAGCACGATGCTCACATACTTCAGCGAAACGATCAGCGTAATCGACCAGAACATCATCGACAGCACCGCGAGCACGTTGGTCTCGGTGAACGGCAGGCCGTGCGCACCGGTGAGCGCTTCCTTGAACGCGTACAGCGGACTGGTGCCGATGTCGCCATAGACGACACCGAGCGCGGCAAGGGAGAGTACGGTCAGCGAGGATCTGGCGGTCGATCCGCCAGCGCTTGAGGTCATGAGAATCCTCAGTGAGGCTACGCGAGGACCGCGACTATATGCCTAATGATGTTGCGGCGCAATATGGCTGGGCGCGGGCTTTTTCCGCACCCGGGCTGCGCTACTCTTCGCTCTCCGTGTAGATGCTGACGACGCGCGTGCGTTTCGAACCGGCGGCGTAGCGCTCCAGCTTGACCAGAATCGGAAACAGCTCCTCCAGCCTGGCGCGGGCCGCGGCTTCCTTTTCGAAGGTCAGCAGCTTGCCGTCCGGCCCCTTGACGTCGTGCCAGGCCTGGGGATCCTTTTCGTCTTCCTGAACCTGCAGCTTGAACATGATGCCTCCATTTTCGCGTCGATTTCCAAGTATTCCATTCTTGTCCCTAATCGCAGCTGTGGCAAGCCGGCCGGCATGCGTTCCTCCGCAAGGCCGATGTTAGAATCGCCTTGTCGTAGGCGGCAGGATCGGGGGCGGCGTATGGTGCAGGCCGGGGCATTGATCGACGAGGTGCGCAGCTGGATACAGGCGGCGCAACGCGTGGTGGTTCTCACCGGCGCGGGCATTTCCACCGAGTCGGGCATCCCGGACTTTCGCGGGCCGCAGGGCGTGTGGACGCGCGATCCGGAGGC
The DNA here is from genome assembly GCA_021825225.1 of Pseudomonadota bacterium. Lineage (GTDB taxonomy): Bacteria > Pseudomonadota > Gammaproteobacteria > Burkholderiales > SG8-39 > 2-12-FULL-64-23. The sequence continues at coordinate 890 of JAKAIH010000108.1, read as the reverse complement.
GGAGAAGCTTTCCAACATACGCTATTACATGGCCGACGCCGAGATACGCAAGAAGGCGTGGCAGGCGCGCCTGGTGCATCCGGCCTGGGAGGCGCGGCCGAACGCAGGCCACGAGGCCATCGTCGGACTGGAGCGGCGCGGCAAGCTGCATGCGCTGATCACGCAGAATATCGACGGTCTGCATCAGAAGGCGGGGAATTCGCCCGAACGCGTGATCGAGGTGCACGGCACGGTGCTCAAGGTGGTGTGCATGAGCTGTGGCTGGAAGGGGCCGATGCAGGAAACGCTGGTGCGCCTGTTGACCGGCGAGGACGATCCGCCGTGCACCCTCTGCGGCGGAATTCTGAAGAGCGACACCATTTCATTCGGGCAGAACCTGGTGCCGGAGGTGATTGATCGGGCGATGCGCTGTGCGGCCGAGGCCGATTGCTTCATCGCCGTCGGCAGCAGCCTGCAGGTCTATCCGATAGCGGGTGCGGTATCCGAGGCAAAATCGGCCGGAGCGCGTGTGGTGATCGTCAATGCCGAGCCGACGCCCTTCGACGATATCGCCGACGCGGTACTCGGCGATTCCATCGGCAGCACGCTGCCGCGCATACTGTGATCTCGGACGAGGAGCGGCCCTTGGGCCGGGCTGGCGGCGAAGAAATCCGCCCGGATGCGCAACGGCATCAGGGGCGGTGTCTCCGGAGCCTGCGGCGAGCCTATAATGCCGGCTCAGTAATGGGCCATGCCCGTGCGTTCGAAATGACGCTGGCGTTGCTCGAGGTCGGCCAGATTCTCCGCAGCCGAGAAGAAGCCATCGCGCTCCGAGTTTTCGTTGCGTTCGAGCCACTCGCCAATGGAGCTGAACAGCGCCTTCAGCATGCGCGCCAGTGCCAGACTGCGCT
>JAKAIH010000107.1 GCA_021825225.1 Pseudomonadota bacterium | reverse complement strand
AATTGGGACGGCGTTGCGTTGAAAGCCTTGCTCGCACATGCGGTCCATCCGGCGCGGATCGCTGCGGGGTCGCGCCGAGGTGTGACACGGAAGTGAAACATTTATTACCGATAATGCGGCGCGGCGATCGTTGCCCGGAGTGCAAACGCGCGGCTCGACCGAAGGAGGACGTTGCAAAATCATGCCCAGTCCGTATAAAGGCAAGACCGGCCTGCGCCGCCTGATCAATGCCTGCGGCTATTCGCTGCACGGTCTGCGCGCCGCCTACCGTATGGAAGACGCGTTTCGCCAGGAAGTCGCGCTCGCCGCGGTGCTGATACCGGCCGCCCTGCTGCTGCCGGTCGCGGCCACCGGACGCGCGCTCCTGCTGGCCAGCGTGATGCTGGTGCTCATCGTGGAGTTGCTCAATTCCGCGATCGAGGCCGCGGTCGACCGCATCTCGCTCGACAACCATGAGCTGGCCAAGGTGGCGAAGGACATCGGCAGCGCGGCCGTCATGCTGAGTCTGGCCTGCATGGCAACGGTATGGATCGTGGTGCTGCTAGGCTGAATGCCTGTCATCGAATATTCAAGCAGGTGTAACCGCAATGTCACCCGGTTTCTGCACACTGCGGTCCTGTGCAGTCTACCGTGCTCCTGCGTCACCCCCAGACAGCGCTCCGCATTGCGGTCGTAACGGAAACCTACCCTCCGGAAATAAACGGCGTTGCGCGCACCGTCGGACTCATGGTCGGCGATTTGCTTGCGCGCGGCCATCAGATCGAGCTGATCAGGCCGCGGCAGCCGGGCGACGATCGCGATCCGCCTGCGGCGCATGCGACGGGTTTCGAAGAGTTGCTGACGGCCGGATTCCGGATTCCGAATTACCCGGAACTGCAGATCGGGATCGTCGGAACGCAGCGCCTGGTCCGGGCATGGAACACGCGGCGGCCCGACATCGTGCATGTGATCACCGAGGGCCCGCTGGGCTGGTCCGCTCTCAGGGCCGCGCGCAAGCTGGAAATACCCGTGGTTTCGGATTTCCACACCAATTTCAACGACTACAGCCGCCATTACGGCTTCGGCTGGATTGCAGGCCTCATCACGGCTTGCCTGCGTGCGCTGCATAATCGCTGCGACCGCACTTTCGTGCCGACGCACGAGATGCGCGAGCGCCTGCGCGCGCAGGGATTCAAAGCGCTCAGCGTGGTCGGGCGCGGCATCGACACCGAGCTTTTCAGTCCGCAAAGGCGCAGCGTCGAGTTGCGCAGCGCCTGGCAATGCGGCGAAGACGCCCTGGTCGCGCTATACGTCGGCCGGCTCGCCGCCGAAAAGAACCTGCGCCTGTTCGTGCAGACCGTGCGCGCCGCGCGCCATTTGCGCCCGGACCTGCGCGTGGTGATCGTCGGGGACGGCCCCCTGGGAAGGAGCCTGCGCGCCGAAAACCCGGACTTCGTTTTCGCCGGGATGCGCACCGGCGAGGATCTGGCGGCCCATTACGCATCGGCCGACCTGTTCGTGTTTCCGAGCCTGAGCGAAACCTTCGGCAACGTCACCATGGAAGCGCTGGCGAGCGGGCTGGCGGTGCTCGCATTCGATTACGCGGCGGCACGCGAGCACATAGTCCACGGCCACAACGGCCTGGTGGCGCCATGCGACGACGAACTTGCCTTTCGCCGGCACGCGCTGCGCCTCGTCGGCTCGGCGCAGGAAGTGGAGAAGCTGCGCCGGCGCGCCAGACAGACCGCCGAGCGCCTGAGCTGGAGCAAGGCGTTCGACGAGCTGGAGCAATCCATGATCAAGTTCGCAGCGATCACGCCGGGCGCTGCGCCAGACTGTGCGCCGACTGCGGCGGCGACGGACTGAGCCCGATCGCCATGCAACTGCGCGCCGCTGCCTTCGAATCGCTGCTCGAATGGGACCGGCGCTGGACACGGCGCCTCAACGCCAGCGTCGGCCTTGCTCCGGTGCGTATCCTGTTGCGCCTGGTAAGCCGGCTCGGCAACGGCGTGTTCTGGTACGCGTTGATGCTCGTGTTGAGCATCACCCGGGGCCGGGCAGGGATGGAAGTCTCGCTGCGTATGCTTGCCGCCGGCGCCATCGGCCTCGCGATCTATAAGCTGCTCAAATCGAAGACCACGCGGCCGCGCCCGTACCAGGTTCTGCGCGGCATCCAGGCGGGGATAGCCCCGCTCGATGCGTTCAGCTTTCCCTCAGGGCACACGCTGCACGCGGTGGCATTCACCGTCGTCGCCGTGTTCCATGTTCCCGCACTCGCGCCCCTGCTGGTGCCGTTCACGCTGCTGGTAGCCGTTTCGCGCGTGGTTCTCGGCCTGCATTATCCCAGCGACGTGCTCGCGGGCGCGGCGATAGGTGCGGGTGTCGCACACGCCGTGCTGCTGGTGTAATCCGCCTTTGCATATTCCCTCGGAACACGAGCTCCCGGAACTGCTCGAGCTAGAGCGGATCATCAAAGACGGGATGCCTCATCTGCAAGTCCGCTCGGTCTGCGAGGTCGAGGCCGACGGGCGCCACTTTCCGGTCCATGTGCTGTGCCTGGGAAATCCCAGCCGCGAGGTGCCCGGCGTCGGCTTCTTCGCCGGGATCCACGGCCTGGAGCGCATCGGTACGCAGGTGCTGCTGTCCTATCTGCACAGCCTGATCGGGCGCCTGCGCTGGGATCATCTGCTGCAGCGGCAGCTGGCGTCGGTCCGACTCGTTTTCATGCCCTTGGTGAATCCGGGCGGCATGTGGCGCGGCACGCGCTGCAATCCGCGCGGCGTCGACCTGATGCGCAACGCCCCGGTGGAATCGGCGCACAAGGTGGCGTTCCTGTACGGAGGCCAGCGCTTCAGCGCGCGCCTGCCCTGGTACCGCGGCAGCGCGGATGAAGATATGGAAATCGAGAGCAGGGCAGTCTGCGACGTGGTGCAGCAAGAACTGTTCGGCCGGGAATTCAGCCTGGCGCTCGACTGCCACTCCGGCTTCGGTCTGCGCGACCGCATCTGGTTTCCCTACGCGCACACCGCCGAACCCATTCGCCATCTGCCGGAGATCGATGCCCTGCATCGCCTGTTCGACGAGACCTATCCGCATCACAACTACGTGTTCGAACCGCAATGCCGGCATTACCTCGCGCACGGCGATCTTTGGGATCACCTTTACCTGGAAGCGCTGCAGCGCGAACAAAGCGTGTTCCTGCCGCTGACGCTGGAAATGGGATCCTGGCTGTGGATCAAAAAGAGCCCGCGGCAAATGTTTTCCCGACTGGGAATTTTCAATCCCCTGCCGGCCCACCGCCTGCAGCGGGTGCTGCGCAGCCATTTGCTGTGGATGGATTTTCTCGTGCGCGCGGCCGCCTCGCACCGCGTCTGGCTGCCGGCCCGCACCGAGCGCGCGCGCCACCGGCAAGACGCAGTCGAGCGCTGGTACTGAAAGGACAGCCGCATGACTAGCTGGGTGTTGCTGCGCGGGCTGATGCGCGAGACGCGCCATTGGGGCGGGTTTCCGGCGCTGTTGCGCGCGCAGCTTCCGGCAGCGCAGGTGGTGAGCCTCGATCTGCCCGGAAACGGCCGCCTGTACCGTTCGCGCAGTCCGTGCAGCATCGGGCAGATGGTCGAATGCTGCCGCGGCGAGCTCTCCGCCCGCGGCATGGCGCCGCCGTATCATCTGCTCGGTTTGTCCATGGGCGGCATGGTGGCGGTTGCCTGGGATTCGATGTATCCGCAGGAACTGCGCGGCTGTGTGCTGATCAATTCCAGCCTGCGCGGCGTCGATCCGTTCTACCGGCGGCTCAGGCCGGGAGCTTATCCGGCGCTGCTGACGCTGGTCGGCGGAAACCCGCAACAGCAGGAGCGCGCGATCCTGCGACTGACCAGCCGGGGCGGGGACGAGCAGGCAGCGATCCTCGATGCCTGGCTCGCGTATCGGCGCGAATGCCCGGTGTCGCGCCGCAATGCGCTGCGTCAGCTGCTCGCCGCCGCACGCTATCGCGCCCCCGCGCGCAGGCCGGCCGCGCCGGTGCTGGTGCTGGCCAGTGCGCGGGACGCGCTGGTGGACCCGCGCTGTTCCGCTCACCTCGCCACCCGCTGGGAAACCGCCTTCGCGATCCATCCGGACGCAGGTCACGATCTGCCGCTGGACGATCCCGCCTGGGTGGCGCGGCAGGTGTGCGCCTGGCTCGCAGCCGCTTCATAAAACCGCAACGATGCGGGCGCAGCATATTCATACCGAAATTTTCCGGAGAAGCAGGCATATGCAAAACGACGCTCGGCGGTTTTCCCGGTTCAGCGCTCGCGCAGACGCCGTCCTGGTCTGCTTGCCGCGCATTTATGAAGGGACGCTGATCGACATCTCCGAACAGGGAGCATTGCTCAGGCTCGACGGAAAGGTCGAAATCCAATTGGGAGATCGAACGCGGCTGCGTGTGCTGACGGCGAAGGGCAACCAGGCATTCGAAGTGCGCGCCCGGCTGGCCTACCGTTCGGGGCAGAATATCGGACTGCAGATCGACATCGTCGATCAATATGCCAAGGGGAGTTTGTACCGCCTCATCGGAATGCGGCCGGACGCCGCGGACCTGGCGGCGCGTAGCTTGCCCGACTTGATCGAGGCCGGCTTCCGCGCGGATCCGATGCCGTCGGCGGGTGGGGCGAACATGCAGGTCCTGCGCCGTTCAATACGCACGCAGCCTGCTGATCCGATCACGGCGGTTTGACTGCCCCGCGTCCGGCAATCGGACACGCTGGATCTGGGCACCGGCCTGAGCGGTCCACCCAATCATGCAGTGAATGTCAACCGGCCCTAATCTGAACGAGGAGGCCAAAAGAAAGCCGCGGCCTCGAATGCCCGCGGCTTCCATTGAGCCGACTCAAGCGCCCGCGCTTACCGCATCGCCGGCATGCCCCCGAGATAACCCACCTCCGCCTTGTCGGTGTTGATGCCGCCGATGATGCTGTCGTAGGTCGCCTGGGCGGTGCTGTTCTTGTCGCCCGCATGCTGGTAGTTGCTCATGATGTAGGCGTAGCCGTTCATGTTGTCGACAACCTGCAGACCGGTCGATTCCGCGCCCATCGGCAGCGACAGGATGCGCACCAGCTTCTTGGTGTCGACGTGATATGCCCAGAGGTAGTTGTTGACGTGGTTGCCGCTGTCCTCGCCGATGAACAGGACGCGCATGCGTTCCGAGAACGCCAGATTGTCGGGGCTGGCGATTTTCTCGATCTGCGACCTGTTGCCCTCGGCGTCAGCAGTCATGTCTTCGCCGACCACCAATGCCTCCATCACGACGGGTACGAACTCGCTGTCGATGGCGGTGCCGCTGCTGTCGAATTGGTTCTTTGCCAGCGTCAATTCGTAGACCGCGCCGGAATTGTTCTTTTTCAGCCGGATGTCATTGGCGACATCGGTGGATTTGTCCTCCATGCCGTTGCTCATCCGCGTCATCGCGGCGTAGGCTTTGCCATCCCTGGCGTTGTACGCCACGCCCTCGAACTTCTCGAACTCGACGGTGGCGCCCATGTAGGCGGCGTAGCGCCGGGTCTCGAGGAAGGCGGCCAGTGTCGCGATGCTCACACCGGTCGTGCCGTAGGTGCCGGTTTTCAGCTTCAGGTCCTCCACCGTCGCCACTTCGTGCCCATGCTTGACCCGGGTGTAACCCGCAACCGGTGTCGCGCCGCCGGTGCTGTCCACATCAAACAAGTCGCTGAACTTGACGCCGGCGTCGACTGCCTTCTTGATGTCGGCATGTGTCGCGTAGCCGAGCTTTATCCAGCTCAGCGTCGCCTTGCCGCCGTCAGTGCCTGCGGGGGATACCTGCTTCCACTTGGCGGCGTAGATGCTGCCGGCGGACAGATCGGCGGCCTTGTCGGCAATGAACATGGTAAGCGAAGTGTAGGTGCCGTCATCGCCCTGGATCGCGGTGCGCGAATCGCCGAAGAACTGCGCCTTCTCGCGCGATAGCCGGCCCAGCGTATACCATTTCTGCGCTGTGCTGCTGCCGTCCACGGCGACGGTGACTTCCGGGACCCGGCCGTAGTTGTACGGCGAAGCGGTCGCGTCGCCATAGAGCTTGCGGAATGCATCCATGCGCGCGGTGTATTCCATCGAAGTGCAGGAACTGCCGGCCGCATAGCCCGTGTCCACTTCGCAGCGTGCATCCGGTTCGTACTCCTCCGAACCGAGATGGGTGTTCCAGGGCGAACGGCTGCCCGCACAGGGGATCCACAGGCCATTCACCGCGGAAAAATCGACCGGCTTGATCGAGCCGACGGTGAACTTGCCGTCCGTGGCGCTCTGGCTGAGTTTGGCCACCGTCATGGTCATGGGCAGCTTTCCGTACCAGTTGTTGCCCGCGCTGTCGTTGTTCTCGTATTCGAAGTGGGTGACCAGATAGGGCGTGCCGCCGATATTCATCAGCGAGTTGGCGTCCGGCGTTTGCGGCACATAAGGCTTGCCCTTGACATCCTTGAGGATATTGCCGCTTTTGTCGCGAATCGACGCGGCCGCTGATCCGTCCGCGGTCTTGTTGCTGTCGATGTTGTTGAACAAATTCACGTATGAGAGCGGGAATTCCTTGGTGCTGTCGTCGGCGTAAGTCACTTTGGCCGTGGACGTCGTGTATGCGCTGGCGCGCTGGGCAGGCGTCAGTCCGGCGACCGCGGTAGGAGTGAATTCCACCGATTTCACCTGTGCGGGGGCCGACAGCAGGTGCTGCGCGACGCTGTTCAGCTCCTTGGGCGCCAGGCCCGCGCCGGCCAGTACCGTCTTCGCCTTATCCAGCGAATCGATAGTGGCGGCCGCGAGCGCAGAGAATTTCGGCGCGTTGACGCTCACGTCGATGCTGGTATCGGTGGGCGAGGCCCCGGCGGCGGTCTGGATCACCTGGGCGACGGCGATCGCCTTGACGTCGGTTTCGTCGGTGACGCCGGCCAGATCCTTCGGGCGAACCACACGATTGCCGGCCTGCGTCCCCAGGGCGGTGCTGGCCATGTCGACCGTGCCGAGTGAGACCTTGCCGATCTTGAAGCTGATCTTGTCGCCAGCGACGTACTGGAACTCGCCATTGGCCCCGGTCGATCCGCTGGGCCCGTTCGCGCCCACGTAGCTGACGCCTTTGACCACCGAGTCCGAAAGGGTGCCGGTCAGCGTTGGTGTGGCGGCGGCAGTGGGTGTGGAATCGTTGCTGCTACCGCAGGCGGCGAGTGCAAGGCTGCTCGCTACCGCGATACAAATCGCTTTCATCTGCATTGCTTGTCCTCTTCATAAGATTTTTATGGTCAGGGTCGAGCCGACGTGGCCAGACCCTGACAACATAAGGCAGGGACGTTGCAGACGAATTACGTTTTTGTTGCGCTTGTTGGTATACGGAGGCTGCTCGTTACAAATTTGTTGCGGAACGCACTATGGGCGTGATTGCGATATGTTCACAGGCGCTCGAACACCGCGGCGATGCCCTGTCCGCCGCCGATGCACATGGTCACCAAGGCGTAGCGCCCGCCGCCGCGCCGCAGCTCGTACAGCGCCTTGACCGTGAGCAGGCAGCCCGTCGCGCCTATCGGATGGCCCAGTGCGACGGCGCCGCCGTTGGGGTTGGTCTTCGCCGGGTCGAATTTGAGGTCCTTGGCCACGGCGCAGGCCTGCGCCGCGAAGGCCTCGTTCGATTCGATCACGTCCATGTCGCTGACCTTGAGGCCGGCGCGCGCGAGTGCCGTCTGCACCGCGGGCACCGGTCCTATGCCCATGTACTTCGGATCGACGCCGGCGTGTCCGTAGGCGAGCAGCCGCCCCAGCGGCTTCAGGCCTTTCTTCGCCGCGGCCCCCGCTTCCATCAACACCACCGCCGCGGCGCCGTCGTTGATGCCGGAGGCATTGCCCGCGGTGACCGTGCCGTCCTTCTTGAATGCGGTTCTGAGTTTGGCCATGCCCTCGATGCTGGCGTCGGCGCGCGGATGCTCGTCGGTGTCGAACACGGTCACGCCCTGGCGCGTCTTCAGTTCGATCGGCAGGATCTGTTCCTTGAAATGACCCTTCTGGATCGCGTTGATCGCGCGGCGGTGGCTTTCCACCGCGAATTCGTCCTGCTGGGCGCGCGTAACGTTCCATTTCTCCGCGACGTTCTCGGCGGTGATGCCCATGTGCACCGCGTCGAA
>JAKAIH010000106.1 GCA_021825225.1 Pseudomonadota bacterium | reverse complement strand
GGGCGCGACGGACTGTCGGTGCTCAAGGGCCTGCGCAAGGGGGGAATGGCGACGCCAGTCATCCTGCTGACCGCGCGCAACGAGCTCGACGACCGCATCGAAGGCCTCGCGCTCGGCGCCGACGATTACCTCGCCAAGCCGTTTTTCGTCGAGGAACTCATCGCGCGGCTGCATGCGCTCGTGCGCCGCGTCTCGGGCGAGCGGCAGAACGTGCTCGCGGTGGGCAGGCTGCGGCTCGACCGGATCGCGCGCGAAGTCACCTGGTTCGAGCACGCGGTGGACCTGACCGGGCGCGAATTCAACCTGATCGAATACCTGATGCGCTCGCCCGGCCGCGTACTCACGCGCACGCAGATCCTCGAGCACGTGTGGGGCTACGACTTCGACCCGAGCACCAACGTGGTGGACGTTTGCATCCAGCGCATCCGCAAGAAGATCGCCTCGCTCGCGGCCGACGCCGAGTCGCCGATCGAGAGCGTACGCGGCGTCGGCTACCGCTTTCGCAAGCCCGACGCGAGCCCCGAGTGAGGCTGTCGTTCCGGCTGCGCATCGCGCTGCTCTCGGCGCTGCTGGCCGGCTGCGCGCTGGCGGGCTTCGCCGCGCTGACCTGGTGGTTCGTGCGCGACATCCGCGTGCAGCAGCTCGAGGCCGACTTGGCCGAGCAGGCCGGGCGCGAGTCCGCCCGGCGCTTGCCGCCCGGCGGCTGGCAGCAGTCGGAAGCGGCGCTTGCCCGCACGCTGGGCGCGCGCAACCCGGCCGAGATGCTGCTGCTGGTCGAGGACGCCGCCGGCGCGGCCGTGTATCGCTCCGCTCACTGGCCCACCGGTGCGGACGACAAGCAGTTCCCATGGCCGCCCACGCCCAACCCCGGTCCGCTCGCGCGCCGGATCGATCCGCGCATGCTGCCGCCGCCGCCCGGCTCATTGTGGGTGCCCAGGTCCGGGGCCGAGCCGCCGCCGGAGCCCACCGTCGCAATCGCCTCGTTCCGCGCCGATGGCATTGCCTGGCGCGCCGGACTCGCGGTAACGCCGTACTCGAGGGTTGCGCTAGCGATGAGCCTCGCCGTAGTCGACGCAGACATGGCCGCGCTGCGCAATTCGTTCCTGTTGGCGGTGCCGCTCGCGCTCGCGCTGATCGGGCTCGGCTCCTGGCTCGTCGCGGCGCGCGCTTTGAACCCGGTGCGGCGCCTGAACGCGTCGATCCGCGCAGTGACGGCCGCGGGGCTGGACCAGCGCCTGGCCGCACACGAGCAGGACCGCGAATTCGAGGAACTCACGCTCGCATTCAACGAAATGCTCGGGCGCCTGCAAAAGAGCTTCCGGCAGGCCTCGCGATTCTCCGCGGACGCAGCGCACGAACTGAAGACGCCGCTCGCGATCCTGCAGGGCCAGATCGAGCGCGAGATCAATTGCGCCGACGCCGGCTCGCGCATCCAGGGCGTGCTCAGCGGCATCCTGGACGAGGTGCGGCGCCTGTCGGCAATTTCGCGCAAACTGCTGCTGCTGGCGCAGGCCGATGCCGCGCAGTTGCGCCTGCAGCTTGCGCCGTTCGACTTGTCAGCCGCCTTGCTCGCGCTCGCCGAGGACACGCGAATGCTCGCGCCGACCCTGCAAGTGAGCGAGGATGTCCCGCCGGGCATCACCATCAGCGCTGACGGGAACCTGTTGCTGCAGATCCTGCACAACCTCGTCAGCAACGCGATCAAGTACAACGTCGACGGCGGCTGGATACGCATCGCCGCCTCCTGCTCTCTGGAGCGCGCGACCGTCACCATCGCCAATGCCGCGGCCGGCATCAGTGCACAAGACCGTGAGCGGCTGTTCGAGCGCTTCTACCGCGCCGATCGCACACGCGAGCGGCGCATTGACGGGGTCGGCCTCGGCCTCAGCCTGTCGCGCGAACTCGCGCGGGCCCATGGCGGAAATCTCGAACTCGAGGTCCAGGAGGACCGCAGCGTACAGCTTCGATTGACGCTTCCGCTTATTTCTCTTTCAGCGAGTTCGCAGGCCTAAGCAACCGGATCGGTCCGGGCGATCACGCCATCGGACAGCCCTGCAAATCAATTCGGTCGGCGCGGTCAGGCCGGCGCTGATGTCCCCGATCATGTTCTTGACCTGTTGCACTGCGTTTGCGCCCATGACGAGCTGCAGCCAGCGGACGCTTCAGGGCCGAGGCTTCACGCGGGCGCGACACGGCGGCGCCGGGCTGGGCCTGGGCATCGCGCGCAACATCGCGCGCACGGCGGCGAGCTCGCATTGCGCAACCGGCCAGAAGGCGGACTGGAAGCGATGCCGACACCAGCGCGCATTCCCGCCGCGCCCCGAAGCACCGCGCGCCGTGACCCAGCCCGGCGCGTTCAGAGCAAGGTGAATTTTTCGGTCGATTCGTTGTAGCGCACCAGCACATACCACAGCAGCAGCACGGCCGCGCTCGCAAGCAGCGCCCAGCCCCAACCGTCGAACATCGCCGGAAAGTAGGCCTGGTAGCCAAGACGGGTTTCCTCGACATCATCCGCAGTCACCTCTCTCAGGAGCAGGCCCCATCGCTTCAGCAGCGCGCTGGCGATGGAACCCGACCAGGCGAAGAAGAACACCGCAACCCAAAGTTTGATCTGTCCCTCGGCCATGCGCCAAAGCGAACCCGAGGCACAGCCGCCCGCGAAGACCATGCCAATGCCGAATACCGCTCCGCCGACCAGCGAGCCGACCCAGAACGTGGCCGGAATGCCGTTATACGGATCGATTACTTTGTATTTGAACAACAGCGCAGCGAGGGGAACCGCGATCGCCAGGCCGAGGATGATCGCCTTGGTCATCTCGCCTTCGGCCGTCATGAACGGTTCGCGGATAGCCCGCGCAAAGCAGATGCGCGAACGATGCATGATGAACCCCATGGCGAAGCCCGCGACAATGATGATGCCCCGGACCGCCAGCGCCGGGTCTCCCGAGTAAGACCATGCGACGGCCCAAACGATGATCGCCAGCACCACGCCGAAACCGAGAATGGGATAGGCCGACACGACGCTCGTCGGCATGTTCAGCGTCGGCGGCGCCTGCATGCCCCACTCGATGTGCTCCAGCGTCCACAACAGCAATTTCAATCCGATTGCGGCGCCGAGAAGCAGCCCCGCCCACATCGCCCAGCCGGCGGGCGACGAATGGATTGCCGGCGTGAAAAAACCTCCCGTGGTGCAGCCCCCGGCGAGCGTTGCGCCCAGGCCCATGAAACTGCCGCCAAGCGCGGCCCAGATGTATTCGAGTCTGGGCGGCCGGTTCACGTGAAACTGGCGCGACAGCAGCGCCGCGCAGAAAGCGCCCATCAGCAAGGTAATATTCATCAGCGACATGCGGTGCAGGAGCGGCCCCTGCAGCGTGTCCGGCAGGCCCAATGCCGGCCCCAGGCCGATCGCGCGGTTGAACCAGTCGCCCCACAGTCTGAGGCCACCGAAAATACCCCAGGAGGCGCCGCTGATCATCAGGCCTAGGATCATCGTCACCAACAGGATGCTGCCCAAATAAGGCGACCATCCTTTCACGAAAATGGTTTCGTAGTCCGCCTTGAATCCTGCCCACCACAAGAACCTGCTTTCGGCCCTCGCGTCTGATTCATGCACACCGGTCGCTGTCATGTCGCATGGTCCTCGCTGGTGCAGATACGCATCGGGCGCAGTGACCTCGACGAACTCCGGCCGCCGGACCGGAGATGAGATATGCAGGCGTTCAAAGCACCCCATCGCCATACTAGGGGTGGTATATCCGGCGCGTTTTGATTCCGGTCAAATTTGAGGGAAATGTGTCCGGCGCGTATCGAATCGTCTCAAAATCCAGTCGAATTCGACCTGCCCGTCAGGCGGCGCGGCAGATCAATTCGGTCGGCGCGATCAGGCCGGCGCTGATGTCCCCGATCATGTTCTTGATCTTTTGCGCCGCGTTTGCGCCCATGACCAGATGCAGCCCGAGCGGCCCCGGCCCCGCGCCCCCTGCGCGCGCGCGCATTTGCGCGAACACCTCCAGGGCGAAATCGCGCCGGTTTCGCTCCTTCAGCACCTCGAAACCCGCGGCCTCGAGCAGTCGCCGATAGCTAGCGGCGTCGGCGACGAAACTGGATTCCGGGCCGCTGGCCCAGGGCACCGGAAAGGACAAATCCCCCGCGGCGAGGCGCATCACATCGTAGATTCCGAACATGCCCGAGGGCGGCAAAACCCGGCGCACCTCGGCGAACAGCTTGGACTTGTTTTCGATATTCATGCCGACATGGAACATATAGGCACCGTCGAAACTCTCCGGCTCGAATGGCAGCGCGAGCGCGCTGCCCAGCTCGCAGGAGACTCTCTCGTCGAGGCCTACCCGCGCGGCCAGTGCATTGGTCACGTTGACATACTCGGGGGACAAATCGATTCCGGTGACGAGGCAGCCATGCTCCTGGGCAAAGTAGCGTGCGGCGCCGCCCAGGCCGCAGCCGATATCGAGCAGGCGCATGCCCGGCCGCGGACCGAATTGTTCCGCGAACGCGACGGTCGCCAGCCGGCCGCCGACATGAAACTCGTCGACCGGCGCGAGGTCCCTGGGCGTAAGGCGGCCCGGATCCTTGCCCGCCGCCGCGAGCGCGTCCATTATCGTTTCTTCCAGCGACCCGTGCGCATAGTGCAGCGCCACTGCCTGCTCGACGTTCATCGCCTCACCCCCGTTCGTTTGCAATTCGACCCTGCCGCGCGACGATCACTTCACCCTCGCCCAATGCCACCCAGCTTTCGTGCGTCAGCGGCACGCTCGCGACCAGGCACACCTCCTGCTCGCCGTCGTTGGATGATATCCGCAAGCCATCGGCCGCCAGTTCGCCGCCTGCGGGACAGTGTCTGGCCAGCCGCCACAGTCCCGGTGCCCGTATCGAGCCGTCGTCCTGGTGGCGCCGGTCGGCGTGCGCGAACAGCGCGTCGCCGTCGCAATAAAGAAAATTCGCCGGACCCAGCTCGCGCAGCGCGGCCGCGAAGTCCGCGACCAGATGCCTGCGCTCGCTCAACTGCGGCACGCTGCCCGATGACCACAGCGGCCGCAGCCTATCGAGCAGCGCGCAAAACGCCTGTTCCGAATCCGTTTCTCCGACCGGGCGGAACCCCTCGCTGCGAAAGCGGCGCTCGGACGCTATTCCCTTCAGGTCGCCGTTATGCGCGAAACAGTGCCATGCGCCGCCCAGTTCGCGCACGAAGGGCTGGCAGTTGCGCGACGCGACCGGCCCGAGCGTGGCTTTGCGTATATGGCTGAGGACCAGGGCACTCGAAAACGGATTGGCCTGGATGAAGCGCACGCAGGCGCTGGATGCCGCCGGATCCCGCTCCTTGACCAGCCGGAAATCGCGTTCTTCATACCAGCCGATGCCCCAGCCATCCTTGTGCGGTCCGGCGAGTCCGCCGTGGCGCGAGAATTCCTCCAGCGACATGCTGACCGTCGTCGGGTGCCGCGCCGACATCGCAAAAAGCTCGCACATTTTCCGCTCCTGTCTCCCTCGCCCCGAGCCGCCGGCCTGCGGCCTTCAGTGCGGCTGGAACAGGCTGCCGTCCAGCGTGCCGCGCACGCTACGCACCAGGGTCACGCTCCAGAACATGGCCAGCAAAGCAAAGGCGGCGAGGCCGATACCGAACACTCCGGGCAGCGGCAGCACACCGGACAGCTTGAACGATGCGATGGCGAAGGCGCCGGTGGGAAAGGTGAACGCCCACCAGGACAGGGCGAAGGGCAGTTGCTTGCGCTTCCAGTAGGAATAGGTAAGCAGCGCCGCCATGCACAGCCACCAGGCGCCGAACCCCCAGAGCAGCAGCGCCGCGACATGAAACGGCACCTTGTCGGCGATGAACGGCGTGGCGTCCGCGAGCGCGATCAGGCTGATCGGCATCACGCCCAGCGGCCCCAGGTTGATCCAGAAAGTCGGCACCATGGGGCCCGGCATCGGCTTGTGCAGCACGAAGCGGAACATCGTAATCGCCTGCAGCGCGAGCCAGAGCAAGGCTCCGCTGCCCAGGCCGATATAGCAGGCGAGCAGCATCCATCCCTGCGCCGCGCCCCCCGCCGCAATCGCCAGCGGCGCGCCTGCCACCGGGATCACCACCAGGCCCACCGGCGGGATGAACATGCCCGGCGTAACGTGATCGAGCATCACCTGTTCCCCGAGGAATTGCTTGAACAGGATCAGGAAGCTGAAGCCGAATGCGAGTGCAGTGCCTGTCCACCACAGCGGCAGCGCAATTTCCGGCGCCCTGGCCAACTGGACGAACTGTACCGACAGCACCAGCAGCGCAATCGCCACGGTCGGGACAAAATTGCCGATGACCGGGTGGACCAGCGCCCCGGCGGCCTGCGCACGCGCATGGAACCAGCGCAGGGTCCAGGGCAGCAGCAGCAGCAGGAACAGCGCCACATTGAACCAGTGCAATCCTGCCGCAACCGCGGCCAGCGACGGAAAGCGGTGAGAGAGGAATCCCGTGCCGAGCGCCAGCACACCGGTGCCCATTACCGCGGCAAACCACGAAGGGGCGAAATTCTTGACGAGCTGCTGGGCACTGAGCGGCATGATTGCGGACCTTTGGGAAGTCGATACGGAGTAAGGGGCTTGCCGCCGCGGCGCAGCGGCTCAGCTATAGCGTGAGAGGATTTCCAGCGCCTGCTTGATTTCGGCCGGCGCGTTGCCCTTCGCGCTGAGGCGCGATTCGATGAGGCAGCCGACGAGGGAGTGAAACGCCTTGTCCAGCGCGCGCCTCGCTGCAGAAAGCTGCTGCGCCACCGATTCGCAAGGGGCGTTCTCGTCGATCAGGCGCTGCAGGCCGCGCATTTGTCCCTCGATGCGCTTGAGCCGCAGGATCAGCGCTTTCTTGTCCTGCGCGCGGTGCAGATGATTCATGCCGGCTCCCCTGCTCAGTGTGCTGCGCAACGGTCGCGCCACACGGGTGCTCTAATGCGCTGCCGTGCCGTTGACCTCATTCTATACTGGGGGTAGTATCGGAGTAAAGGGATTTCCCGGCCCCGCCGGAATTCAAATACCCTGGCCTGAGGAGATGCGATCATGGCGCACGCAATCACTGTCACATTGAAGCAGGAGCAGGATTTTCGCTTTGCGATCGACTTCGCCGAAGGTATCCCGCTGCTCTACGGCGACGAGACACCGCCGCTCGGCGGCGGCAGCGGCCCCAACCCGGCGCAGCTGCTTGCTGCCGCGGTCGGCAACTGCATGTCGGACAGCCTGCTGTTCGCCCTGCGCAAATTCAAGCAGCAGCCCGAGCCGATCCGCACCACGGTCACGGCCACCATCGACCGCAATGCCGAGAAGCGTCTGCGGGTGCAGAACATCGATGTGAAACTGACCCTGGGCGTCGCTGCATCCAGCCTGGCGCATCTGGATCGCGCGCTGGAGCAATTCGAGGAGTTTTGCACCGTCGGCCAGAGCGTGCGCCAGGGAATTCCTGTGACGGTAGAGGTCTACGACAGCGCAGGTGCGCGCCTGAAATAAGGCGGGCGTCGATCCCGATCGACGCGCACCGCTGGAACGCTCAGCTCGCGCCGGCGAGGCTTTCTTTTACGCCCAGCTTCTTCAATATGCTCGCCAGCAAGCACCAGCCGGTCAAGCCGCTTTGCAGCAAATTGGCCCCGACGAAGGTGGTGAACCACAGCCAGTAGCTGCTATGGAAGATCGGACTCGCCTGCACGCCCAGCGCGAGCGAAAGCAGAATGAAAATCCCGGCAAAGACGTGTACGAAATTGTCTACGGTCATGGTGATACTCCTTCTGTTTGTTGATAGCGTCGAGGAAACAAGATGGGGGCCGGGCCCCCGGGATCAAGCGGCTTGATCGGTGCTCGCGTCCGGCGCGGCCGCGGGCCCTGCGGGCCAGCGCTTCCAGTTCGAGGCGTAATACAGCACCGGTATCACCACCAGCGTAAGCACGGTGGACACCAGGATGCCGAAGATCAGCGATATCGCCAGGCCGTTGAATATGGGGTCGTCGAGGATGAACAGCGCACCCAGCATCGCCGCCAGGCCGGTCAGCACGATGGGCTTGGCGCGGGTCGCGCCCGCGTTGATCACGGCATGTTCGAAATCGGCGCCGCCCTCCATCTGCAGGTTGATGAAGTCCACCAGCAGGATGG
>JAKAIH010000105.1 GCA_021825225.1 Pseudomonadota bacterium | reverse complement strand
GGCCGGTTTTGGCGAGCAGCCCCTTGATCACATGCGCGCCGAGGTCAGCCGCGGGAATTTTCGCCAGGGCGCCGCCGAACTTGCCTACCGCGGTACGGCCCGCGGCTACGATCACTACGTCTGTCATATGAACCTCCATCGATTGCCTATCGCTCCCCTCACCCTAACCCTCTCCCCGCCCCACGGGGACTTCCTTCGGTCGCAAGCGGGGCGAGGGAACGTTCCGCCAATCACGCCCTCACCTTCACATACCGGCCCGGCGCGGGCTCGATCGGCTTGAATTTGGCATTGCCCAATTTCTTCGGCGCCGCGCGCTCGCCTCCCGAAAATCCCCGCAGCCAGTCATTCCAATTCGGCCACCAGCTGCCGCGCGTTTCCGCGGCGCCCACCAGCCATTGTTCCGCATCCGCGGGCAAGCTATCGCTGGTCCAATAGCTGCGCCGATTCTTGGCCGGCGGATTGATCACGCCTGCGACGTGGCCGCTCGCGCCAAGCACGAAGCGGGTGTCGCCCTTCAGATGCCGTGTCGAAAGATAAGCGGTCTTCCAGGGCACGATATGATCCTCGCGCGTCGCCAGGATATAGGTCGGCAGACCGATCGCCCCCAGATCGAGCGGCACCCCGCAGGAGCTGAGCATGCCCGGCTCGCGCAGCTTGTTCTCCAGGTACATGTTGCGCACGTACCAGCAGTACATCGGCCCGGGCAGGTTGGTGCTGTCGGCGTTCCAGTAAAGGATGTCGAACGCATCCGGCGTCCTGCCCTTGAGGTAATTATTGACCACGTAGGACCAGACCAGATCGTTCGCGCGCAGCGCCGAGAACACGAACGCGAGTTCCTTGCCGGACAGGATGCCGCCCTTGCCTATCGCCGCCTCGCGCGCCTGCATGCTGGCTTCGTCGATGAATACGCCGATGTCGCCGGGATAAGTGAAGTCGAGCATGGTGGCGAGCAGCGTCACGCTCGCGACGCGATCCTCGCGGCGCGCGCGCAGCACCGCGAGCGCCGCGGCGAGCAGCGTCCCGCCTACGCAAAAGCCGAGCGCGTTGATCTGCTCGGACTTGCTGATATCGCGCACGACGTCGACCGCCTGCAACACACCACCGGCGATATAGTCGTCCCAGCTAAGCTTGTCCAGGCTGTCCTCGGTGATGTTGCGCCATGACAGCATGAACACGGTGTTGCCCTGCTCCACGGCATAGCGCACGAAGGAATTCTCCGGCTGCAGGTCGAGGATGTAGAACTTGTTGATGCAGGGCGGCACCATCAACAGCGGCCGCTTGCGCACCTTCGCCGTGGCCGGCTGGTATTGGATCAACTGGATCAGCTCGTTCTCGTACACCACGGCACCGGGCGTGACGGCAAGGTTGCGGCCGACCTCGAAGGCGGACTCGTCGGTCATGGACACCCGCCCCTGCTCCACGTCCTCGATCAGGTGGCGGATGCCGGTATGCAGGCTCTCGCCCTTGGTCTCGAGCGCGAGCTGCAGCGCCTCGGGATTGGTCGCGGCGAAATTGGCCGGGCTCATCGCATCGACGAGTTGGCGCGTATAAAAGCGCAGCCGCTGCTTGGCCGGCGGATCAAATTCCGCCGTTTCCACCAAATCGCTCAGAAACCGGGAGTTGAGCAGGTAGGCCTGCCGCAGGTAGTCGTGATAGCGACTTTCACGCCACTCGCGCCCGGAAAATCGCTTGTCCCGCTCGCCGTCGCTGTTGCCCTCGCCAGCCGCATTTGCGGGGCTCATAAGCCGCCCCGACTCGCGCGCGAGCATTTCCCCCCACAAGGCCATCTGTTGTTGGAAATAGCCCGCTTGCAGGGCCACCAAGCGCGACGGAGCGGCACTATGGGCTTCGAGCAACGCCCGCCAGACCTGGCCGGCCTCGGAGCCCGCCGGGAACAGATCAATGAAATTCTGCAGCAGCGCCCCGCCCGCCTGCGCGTAAACGCCGGGATTTCCCTCGGAATCAGGTTCTTGCACGGGCGCGCAGACCTCCGGAAGCGGTGCACCAAAACCAGCCGGCCGGACCCTGGCAGACGCAGAGAAAGGCTAGCTAAAGCGGGCCATTTTGCGCTGCACCAATGTGGCTGTCAAATCGCTTATCGCTGCAACAGTTTCAGCAGGTGCGGGCCAAACACCAGGCCGCCGACGACCACCGATCCGATCGCAGCGACCAGAACCGCCCCGGCCGCCACGTCCTTGGCCCGGCCGGCCAGCGGATGCTGCCCGGGGGAGACCAGATCGACCAGAAATTCGATCGAGGTATTGAGCGCCTCGGCCACCCAGACGCCCGTCGCGGCAAGCGCGATCAACGCCCATTCGGCCGGCGATAGCCCTGCGAGCGCCCCAGCGGCTGCGACCAGCACGGTCGCGAGGGCGTGAATCCGGGCATTGTGCTGGGTCTGCAGCAACAGCTTGAGGCCACGGAAAGCATGGCCGAAACTGCGCAGGCGAGCGCTCAGATAGGAGCCGGGCATCGGTAAGACCCCATCGGGCCGGGTGAACTGCGACAGCGGAATTATGCCCTATTGTTGAAACGCGTCGCAGGGGGGCGCGGCGCCCTCAGTGCATTGCCGCCGTCAAGGCCTTCCGTCGCAGGATTTCCGCGACGAGCTGGCTGAAGCGTGCGCGCGCTTCGTGCTCGACCAACGCGCGGCCAATAAGCGGCGGCAGCCACACGTCCGGAATCGAATCCAGGTGATACTCGATGCGGGTGCCGTCTGGGTCCGCGATCAGCCGGGTCGTAGTCTCGTATTTCTTCATATTGCCGCTAAGCAAATGCGACTGCATTTTCTCGTATGGCGTCAGATGTATTTCAGTCACGGTCTCGAGCGGCACCGAAAACGGACCCCAACCCATGGTGCCTTTTTGCGACACCACCAGTGTGTCGTCGGTGCGCGACAGAATTACGCTTTTTTCCAGCTTGGAGATGAATGCAGTCGCGTGGTCGAAATCGGTCATTACCGCCCAGGCCTCCTGCGGCGTGGCGCGTACATGAAAGCTGACATCGACAAACACCTCGCGGCGTTGCATGCGGACCGCCACCTCGATCCCCGGGTCTGCATCCGCCCTTGCCTGAGGCGCAACAAGGCAGAGCAGCGCCAGCGCGAGCGGCAGCAGACAGCGCCATGCAGGACAACAATTAAAGCGAGTCGACAACATTTTCTGCTCTATAGCAACAGGACCGAAGCTCATTCTGCTTGCGCACTATTCTTGCGAATCCGTGATTTTTCTCAACATGCCTGCAGATCACATCGCCGACGATACAAGCTCGCGCCGGGGCTGGCAACGTGCGCATGCCAGAGCGCGCGATTTGACGATGTACTTCCACCGGAGACTATTATGCGTCGCTCGTTCCTGTTCACAGTGTGTTTCAGTCTGTGGATCCTGGCAGCCGCACCACTGGCCCATGCCAACGGCGTATTCCAGAGTGTGCGCGGAGACGTAAGAGCCGCCGCAGGCATGGCCGCGCCGACGAGCGTAGCCGCAAACCAGCAAATCGTTCCGGGAACGACCGTCACCACCGGGCCCGGCGCGCAGACCATCATCCGCTTCGACGACGGCCACACCGTGGTCCTGAATGAAAACACGGAATTCCGCGTCAATCAATACAGCTTCGACAAAGACAAGCCGCAAAGCGACAACGTCGCCCTGCAGCTGCTCAAAGGCGCGATGCGCTCGGTAAGCGGTCTGATCGCGTCGCGAAGCCAGCAGGCGTTCGCGCTACTGGCGCCGCAGGCGACCATAGGCATACGCGGCACCGACTTCATGATCGCGCTGGTCAACCCGGCCTATCTTTCGGTGCTGCAAGGCACGATTAGCGCAAGCAACGCGGCGGGCACCGCGAGCTTCGCTGCCGGCGCGACGGCGACCGTCGCCTCGTCCACGACGCTCGCGGCGGCGATCCCGGCTTCGGCGCTGCCGCCTTCAGTAGCCTCGACCTTCAGCAACCTGAGTTCAGTCGCAATCGGCGCGGCGGGCGCAGGGGCCGGTGCGGCTTCAGGCGCAGCCGCCGGCGGCATAAGCGCGGGCATGGTCGCAGCCGGCGTCGCTATGGTCGGCGTTGCTGCTGCCGCGGCGAGCTCAAGCAGTGGTGAGCAGCAGATGACTACGACAACGGTCACGACGCATTAGGTCAGAGGGGGGCGGTACGTCGCTCCCCGCTGCGACACAGCGTCGTAGAGCCATTCTACTTTTGCCGTCGGCGCAAGTGCTGGTTCAAATTCAGATGTCATTCCGGGGCCGAAGGCCGGGGAATCTGCTTTTGCATCTACAGCAGATTCCTCGCGTTACGGCCCGAAGGAAGTCCTCTTGGGGGACTCGGGATGACATCTCTGCGCATAGCCATTCGAACGCCCTTAGATACACGGCTTCCAATCCGCCGCCTCGGACCAGAAGGCCATGCCTTTGCTTAGCGGCCGCTTGTCGATCACGTGCGGCTGTTGCCCGGGATCGTCGATGCGCACTTCGATCCGGTCCGCGTCCACCTTGATCACCTCGCCGCGAATCCAGTCGTGCACGGCGATGCCGACCAAAAGCGCGCGGCAGACTTTGACACCGGGCTTCGCCACCGCAGCGAGCGTCTCTGTCTTCGCCCGCGCGCGCGCGATCATGGCCGGCGTCGGCATGCCCGCGATCGCATCATCGGCCCACTGTCCGGCATAGCGATCGCCCGAGGGCCATACGTACACGCCATAGCCGTTGCGCCGGTCATTGCGGTAGGCGCCGCTATAGCTCTCTCCGGCTGAAGATCCGTTCGGACCCCAGGTATATTTGCCTATACCCTCTTTGCGATCGTCGGCGAATTCGCCCTCATAGCGGTCGCCGGAAGGCCAGGTCTTGACCCCCTTGCCCTGCTTGCGGCCGGCGTGAAATGCACCCCGGTATTCGGCCGCGCCTTGCGCCTCGCCGTAGCCTTCGGCCAGCCCGTCCTTGCAGCCGCCGTGGTAGACCCCGGCGAGTTCGGGATCCAGCACGCGGCAAGCGCTCTGTGCGCATGCGCCCGGCGGAAACAACATCACCGCAATCAAGCATGCTAACAGCGCGGGCATTAGCGTTGAGCGTCCGCCACCAGTGAACAGAATCATGTCGCACTCCACACAATCGGATGTCCCGAAATCATAGTTGTAGGGAACATGCCCCGTCCGGATAAATGCCAAACACCTTAAGAGAGGACCATAAGATGTTTGGGCGAAGCTCCGCCGACGGCCCCGATCGGAATACCTCGATCCAAAGTGACGAAACGCCCGCCTTGATCGACGGCAAGCGCCAAAAGATAGGCATCGGTTACATGCCGCGAGCTAAGGATCTGGTCCCACGTCATCCGACCCGGATGCAACAAACTGATGGAATCAGCCCAGAACGCATGAGACGAGTGCTCCGTCGCTTCGGCGAGCCGCTCTGCCACTTGCGCGGCGGGAACCGAGTTGGGATAACCGGGCTGAGACAGGATCCGGATGCATCCGTTTTGGGTCACCGGACACGATGCCCAACCCTTATGCAGGTTCTTGGCAAGCCAATTGGTGACCAAGTCGTGATGCATGTGGCTGCCATCGAGCAAGGCGATCAGGACATTTACGTCCAGCAGTGCGCGCATTACACGCCTTCAGTATCACGCAGGCGATTGACCACTTCGTTCGTTACGACGGCCCCGCCCTTGGAAAAGGGACGGAACCCGGCGACCGATTGCAGTCCGCTATCCTTTGCAGCCTTGGCATGCCCAGCCTGACCGGTTAGCACCTGCCGCAGCAGCTGGGACACCACCCGTCCGGCCGACAGATTCTTACGCTTTGCGAGTTCCTTCGCAGCCAACAGCACGTCTTCGTCGATATCCAATGTTGTCCGCATGCTGCCTTTCCGTATTTTGATGCAGTGATGCGATGATTCTACAGCATCAAACGCCGGAATCCAACCACGCAGACCAGCCACGAGCTACGAACAACGTTAATTGAACGCCCAAGACAAATCGACGCCTGAGGGACGGATCATCACACGCGGTGCACCTTTCTGCGGTGCGCGCGAGGCTTCCCAGAACACCTTGCCGATCGCATAGCCGAGCACGCTGCCGGCCACGGTATCCGACACCCAGTGGTTGCGGCTGCCGACGCGTGCGAGATTGGTAATCCCGGCGATGCCGTAAAGCCAGGGCGCATCGTATTCCTCCGCAAACGGCGTTGCTACCGCCCAGGTGATGATGGTATGCCCAGACGGAAAGCCATCGTAGCCTGCCGTCATGGAGAAGGGTTTGAAGCTGTGATTGCCGGCTTCCACATACGGACGCGCGCGGCCGAACACCGTCTTCAGTCCATACACCGCCAAGAATGCGGTGCCCCCCGCCTCCGTCGCCGCATAGCCAGTGCGCGAGCGCCGCGGATCGCTGCCATCCAATGCCGCAAGGCCGGCCCCGCCGATCGCGAGCCAGGGAATCACGTTGTTGCCGATCTTGTTCATGCCTTTCAACCAACGATTCTCGGCATGATCCTTGGCAAACTGATCGGCGCGCTTGTCGAGCAGCGAACTCGCCAACACCGCGCCGGTACCAAGCAGCGCCATGCGCGACCAATCGGTATTGGCTGCGATGCGCCTCGCGCCGACGAAGTCGTTTTTCACCCGCGCGACTGTGCCGGGCTCGGGCAAGAGCACATCGGCCAATCGCCGCTGCTCCGCCTTGGTATCGAGATCGTCCAAGCGCGCGAGCGGATCCGGCTCGCGCACCGACGGATCGAGGTAGTCGACCGCCACCGAATCCGCGAGTTGATCTGCGTTGATCTCGCCGTCGAAATAGCGTTCCAGCCGCTTCAGATCGGCGAAATTGTAGCTCACGGCGGGATTGGCGTCGCGCGCCAACTCGATGCGAATTTCGCGCATGTCCAGCGGCCCGAGATGCAGCGCGGTGCGCACGGCACGCCCCACCGCGCGACTTGCCGGATGCAGGCTGTCGTTCGAGAGAGCAACGGTCAAGCGGTGCGAACCATCGTAGGCGACACGGATGTTGCGGAACTGCTGCCGGTACAGCGCCTCGGTGAGGCGCTGCTCGTAGCCCTGCGCATTCGCGGCCCACTGCTCCGCCGCGGGCTGTGGGGCAACGCGCGTATAGGGCTCGGGGCCCTTGGGCGGCGGGTTCCAGCTCTCGCGCCTATCCTCCGGAATCGAATCGTCATTGCGCGGCGGCGCTGCCTTGAAGCGCAAGGCGCGTTCGTCGCGCGTCTTGGTCAGGTCGTACAATTGGACGCTGCGGTTGAGCTTGGCGCCACCATCGCGTGTGAGCGGCTTCCACATGGCACTGGCATTACCGTTACTCGTACGCGTGAGGAAGGCGTCGAAGGGCACGCTCAGGTACACGCCCTTGTCGAAACTGCCTTCGCCGAATTGCTCGGCCGACACATTGGTCTTCGTAAAAAACGCGCCGAACTTGACGCCGTTGTCGAACACGCGCGACAAGTCGAATGTCGCGCCGATATCCTTCGCCAGATAGCGGCCGACGCTCACATTCGCCTGCACATGATTCCACCCGGTATCCCAGTACGCGGTCGCATGACCGGTGGCTACGCGATAGCCGGTTTGATCCCCTGCGTTGCCGAACCCCAGGTGCTGCGAAAAATCGCGCTGCTGCACCAGATTCGCATCGATGCCGAACGCGACGCGGCTCGCGAACGGCCGGTACAACCACTCGCCGCCAACGCCGGCAAACATGGATTCGAGGTACCCGCCGTACACGCTGTAGTACTGATTCGCGCCCAGCCTGCCGACATGGGTCGCCTGCAGATTCGGCACGGTGACCTTCGAGGTGGTCACGTATTCGCGCAAGTAGGTGCGTACGCGCGGCATGCTGCTGGAGCCGGTGTTGTGGAACTTGTCGTAGTTGTCGTACAGGCCCACCTGTAAAGTGCCCTGCAGCCAAGTGTCGTCGCGCACCCGCAGCTTGGCGTTTTCCACCGCGCCGATCTGAAACAGCACGAAGCCGTCAGGGCCGCCCAAGGTTTGCTGATAGCTCGGCCCGAGGCCGGATTCGAACATCGGCCGCTTGTCCTGGTATAAGGCCTTTTCAGGCTGCAGCTTTTCCGGCGCTTGCGCGATAAGCGCTGCGCGCTGCTCGTGCGGTGGCAAAGGCTGCGTCTTTTCGGCAACCCAGGCGTCGCGGTCGATTACGTGTTCGG
>JAKAIH010000104.1 GCA_021825225.1 Pseudomonadota bacterium | reverse complement strand
GAATGTGCTGCTGCTGGTACCAGCGATTGAATTCGTCTTCGACCGCGCCGGCGATATCGTTCAGTACCAGGAGGATGCCCGGCGTATCCGGCGCAGTTTGAGCGGGAATGGACATCGTGAAACCTTGCGCGCCTGCCGCTTCGCCGCAGCGCGGATGCGTAAAGCGCAGGAGGTTCGCCGAATCGTCCGCGGGTGTCAAGTATGATCTTGGTCAAACGCCGGCGCATGCCGCAGGCTAAGCTGGAATCGAACCATTTCCCGAACGCGCCAACCGTGGCCGAAAATCGCTATTCAGAATTCCGCGCCCTGCTGCAGACGCAGCGCAAGCAGTTGCTGGGCGAGGTGCGCGAAAAAATCGCCGCGTCGGGGGACAGCCTGGGCTTCGCCAATCAGTCCAAGATCACCGACGATGACGGCCTCGCCGATGCGGCCGCCGAAATGGACGTCGCACTGGTGATGCGCGAGAGCCAGGAACTGCAGGACATCGAAGCGGCACTGGCGCGCATGGACGAGGGCAGCTACGGCAGCTGCACCGTATGCGGCATCGAGATTGGCCAGGCGCGGCTGAAAGCCTACCCGGCGGCGAGGCGCTGCCTGCCCTGCCAGGAACAATTCGAGCACGCGCAAGACCAGATACACAGAGGCGGGGCATAGGCGATAATCCGGCTGCCGGACCGATTCGAACAATTTTGACTGGGGGCAACATGTACAAGCACATTCTGGTACCGACCGATGGATCCGCTCTGTCCGACAAAGCGGTGGAAGCGGCGATCAAGCTGGCGAAACTCGCAGGCGCGCGCCTGACGGCGTTTCATGCAGTCGAACCCTATCCGCTGCAGGGCGCTTACGCTGCCGAGGCCAGCGGCGTGCCCGAGCTGCAGCCCGAAGTCTTCGCCGAGCGCAGCGAGGAATACGCCAAACGCGTGCTCGAAGCGGTCGCCGGCGCCGCGGCCGCGGCGAACGTGCAATGCACGACCGTCTACGCCACCAGCCACTCCGCATCCCAGGCGATCGTCGACAAGGCGCGCGCGGAGGCATGCGATCTTATCGTCATGGCCTCACACGGCAGGCGCGGTTTGGAAGGGTTCCTGCTCGGAAGCGAAACGCAGAAAGTCCTGACCCATTCCACCATCCCGGTGCTGGTCTATCGTTGAGAACAAAACGGCGAAAAAAAGGGCGGGGGGACCCGCCCTTTTTTTCGCCTGCAATACCGTCAGCCTATTTCTTCCCTGACCGGGGATCGCCAGCGTATCCCAGCGCCTTCCAGTCCATCCTGCCGTCCTTGCCGTGGCAATCGTTGCACTTGAGCGCTTCGGACTTTGGTGCGACCATGTGATTCACCTTCCAGTACATGTCCGTGGGCGCGAATGCGTACTTGCCGCTGTACTCCAGGCCCGCCGCTTTCATGCCATCGGCTATGGCCTTGTTCCAGTCCCAGTGCTTCCAGTAGCCGCCCCACAAGTTCGGCACCGCGAACACATTGTTGACCGAATCATAGGGCTGCTTGCCCTGCATGACCTTGAACGGCGTGATCCTCGCGCTCTTGTCATTGCGGTCGCCGCGCGGATAGTTGAGGTGCGTGACCTTGGCCGGATCCATCTTTTCGCCCATCAGATAACGCTCGCCCGAACCGTTGAACCACATATAGGTAGGTTTCACGTCCTTTTCCCACTTGAAATCACCCTTCTGCTTGTCGTAGAGCGGCAGACCATACTTGTCTTTCGCAACCGGATCGTCCTTGCCCGCAGTCGACCAGTCCCACCAGATCTTGGTCGGCAGTGCACGCGCGAACACCGGAATATGGCAGGTCTGGCAGGCGACTTTCTCGGCGTGCTTGTTCAGCACCGGATTCTTTTTGTGCGGTGTACCGGCGTGGCAGTCGCCGCAGCTCAGCGTGGTCCCGCCGCCCATGGCCGATACCGACAGCGCCTTGCCGGGAATCTCATGCTTCTCCGTTTTGTGGCAGGCGCTGCAGCTCATGTTCGCGCCATCGGCCGCCATATGCACGTCGGTCGAGCGCTTCGGTGCAGCCATCGAACTGTCCAGATCGCCATGCTTGATATGGTCGCCGCCGCCGCCGTAGAAATGGCAGGCGCCGCAGGTGGCGCGGCTGGTGGGGCCGACGCTCTTGGCGATCTTTTCCAGGTCAAGCGCTTTCCAGATCTTGCCGGATCCCGGTGGAAACTCGGTGTCCTGATAGGCCGCATTGCCCGAGGCGGCCGGAAGCTTTTTGTAGCTGCCAGTGGTGTCGTGGCAGATCAGGCAGTCGACGTTGTCGGCCTTGCTGAAGTCGAACGAGGCATCCTTCCAGCCGTAACCCGCATGGCAGCTGGTGCAGCGCGGATAGTTGCTCGGCAGTGCGATGCAATAATTGTTGATCGCGTTCTTCTTGCCCAGATCGACCTTGCCCTTGCCCGGAACCTCCTGGTTGACGCTCCAGGTCCAGTGCTGCGTCTTCATGAAGTCCTTGGCCTGCTGCTCGTGGCACTGCAAGCAGGCCTTGGTGACCTCCGGGCCGGTCTTGAACGGGCCATTGATCAAACTCGAGTGATCCTGCGCTGCTGCAACCGGGCCCGCAAGCAGCATGGATGACGCAAAAAACGCAACAGCGAGCACTAAACGCTTCACAGTTCTTCCCCTTTGCATGGAATGAAAATCACTGTGGGCGAATTTGCATCATCCAGTACGCTGCACTCATGATTATTGTCAAAACAACGGCGAAAACACCGGAACCCGCATCTGCGCTCGGCCCGATCCATTTTTCCAAGGAGGAACGTTCGCCCGTGTCCCGTTAGGGGCGGCGCGCCAGCCGGATCGATGCCCGTTTTTTGTACGCCGCCGCATCGAAAAAGCCGGCTTGATACACTACGCTACAAAATCGCCGCACAGGGCGCGGACAGGCGTTTATAAAGGCGGACATGGATAATGCGGACCACATCCTGGTAGTCGACGACGACGCGGAAATACGCAGCCTGCTCGGCGAATACCTGCGCAAGAACGGTTACCAGGCCGGTCTGGTCGCCGACGGCAGGGGCATGTGGGCGGCGCTTGCGCGCGGCAAAGTCGATCTGATCGTGCTCGACCTGATGTTGCCGGGCGAGGACGGGCTGACCCTGTGCCGCAAATTGCGCTCCGAGTCGGACATCCCGGTCATCATGCTCACCGCCCGCGGCGAGGAAACCGACCGCATCGTCGGACTCGAGATGGGGGCGGACGACTATCTGGCAAAACCCTTCAGTCCGCGCGAGCTGCTCGCGCGCATCAAAAGCGTGCTGCGGCGCACGCGCAGCCTGCCGCGCAACCTGCGCGCCGACGAGGCGCGTGGAATCAGCTTCGCCGGCTGGCGCCTGGATGCCGTGGCGCGGCACCTGGTGTCGCCCGACGGCGTGGTCACCTCGCTCAGCGGCAACGAATACCAGCTGCTGCGGATATTTCTGAGCCATCCCAATCATGTGCTCACGCGCGATCAGCTCATGCTGCTCGCTAAGGGACATGAAGCCGATCCGCTGGATCGAAGCATCGACATCCAGGTCAGCCGCCTGCGCCACCGGCTCGGCGACGATCCCGCCGATCCGCAGATCATCAAGACGGTGCGCGGCGAGGGCTATGTTCTCGCGGTGCCGGTCGAAGTGGAGCGCTAGTGCGCCTCGCGCCGCGCAGTCTGTTCGGCAGACTCATCCTGATCCTGCTGAGCGGGCTGATATTGGCGCAACTCGCCACGACCTACATCAATCTGACCGAGCGCGACCAGCTGCTCTACCGCGCCGGAGGAATGCGACTGGCGCAGCAGATTTCCGATATCGTCAAGCTGCTCGATTCCCTGCCCGCGGCCGAACGCCGCAAAGTGGTGGCCGTATTCAGCGCGCCGCCACTGACGGTATCGCTGGACCGTCCGCTGGTACGCTCGCGCGACGGTACCGCCGACAGTGACTTCGCGCATTCCGTGTTCAGCACCGTCTTGCGCTTCGCACTGGGCCAGGACGCGCAGATCAATGTGCTCCGGCTGGAAGGCGCGCCCGAGAGCTTCCGCGCAGGACCGCGCGGCGCACAGCAGGGAATGCCGATGATGCCCATGATGCAGGGCCGCGGCCGGGAGCGCGGCATGGGACGCGGTTTCCCCGCCGAAGGCAATTTTTTCACGGTGCAGATCGCGCTGCACGACGGCAGCTGGGTGACTTTCGATTCCTATCTATCGCCGCAAGCTGCCGCCGTGCCGCTGCGGCTCGCCCTCACGCTGCTGATCCTGCTCGGCAGCGTAATCGCGCTGTCGCTGGTGGCGGTGCGCTGGGTGACGGGTCCGCTTTCGGAACTGGCGACCGCCGCGGAAAAGCTGGGCGAGGACATCAACCGCCCTCCCCTGCCCGAAACCGGGCCGAGCGAGGCGCAGCGCGCTGCGCGCGCCTTCAACACCATGCAGCGGCGGCTGTCGCGCTTCATCGCCGACCGCACGCGCATTTTCACCGCGATGTCGCACGACCTGAAGACACCGATCACGCGCCTGCGCCTGCGCGCGGAAATGCTGGAGGACGAGGACCTGCGCGCGAAATTCGCCAAGGACCTCGCGGACATGGAAGCCATGGTCACGCAGACGCTGGATTTCATGCGCGACGCGAGTACTCAGGAGTTGGTGCAGCCGGTGGATGCGATGGCGCTGCTCGAAAGCATGCAGACCGACTATCAGGACACCGGCAGCAAGGTCGAGATCGCGGGCGCTGTCGCGCAACCCTACCGCGGCAGGCCGCTCGCCCTGCGCCGCTGCCTCACCAACCTCCTGGACAACGCGATCCGCTATGGCGGGGGCGCCACGGTAAAGGTGGAAGATGCCGCGGACCGGCTGACCATCCGCGTACTCGACGACGGGCCTGGCATTGCAGAAGCGGAGCTGGAACAGGCATTCGAGCCCTTCTTCAGAGCCGATGCTTCACGCAGCCGCGACACCGGCGGCACCGGGCTGGGCCTGGGCATCGCGCGCAACATCGCGCGCGCGCACGGCGGCGAGCTCGTATTGCGCAACCGGCCAGAAGGCGGACTGGAAGCGATCCTGTCGCTGCCGAGAATCTCGGCCACTAAGGCGCCCGTGGCCGCCGCCTAGGAACGCTACGCACTGCATGCCGGCTCAGCGGCCAGGCCAGAATCTTACGAGTTCGTCCACTTCGTGGTTGTAGCGCGACCCACCGACGGAATCGATGTATTCGTAGCGCACCGCATTGCGGACTTCGGGCGCGTACCAGAGCGTGTCCTCAATCGTCCCGTCCCAGCCCCCCCCGGGATCCGTCGCGCGGTACGTTCCCTCCATGTGGAGCTTCAGCGCGAGGTAGGTCCCGGCGGGCACCGTGACCAGCTCCCACCCAAGCGCCCTGCCCTGCAGTTGGGCGGTCACTTCGGTCCCCGCGCGCTTCGTGTTCGACAGTACGACCTTTCCGCCCCAGGTCTTGCCTGCGTAGAGCGGAAAGCTGTAGTTCGGGTAAAAGGGCGTGGCCGTCTGCGTAAACGCCGGTGCTTCGATGCGCACGAGATTGAACGCGGTCGTACGCAGGATCTTCGCGACGCTTTTGCCGTCCAGGCTCGAGGATTCCATCACGATGCCGCTCGCGTCGGAGCGCTTCACGACGTTGACGGAAACGTCCTCGAGCGAATTCTTCCAGCCGTCGATTTTGTTGAACATCCAGGTGTCGCCGACGCGGATGCCGGGGGACTCGATCCTGCGGGCGCGGTCCTGTGCGGACGCAGATGCGGCGGCAAGCAGGCACGCCAGCAGCGCGATCAGGGTGCGCATCGCGCTGCCTACTGCGCCGCGCTGAGGTACTTCGTCGCCTCGGCGTGGCCCGGGACGCGCTCGAGCACCTGCGCGTACAGTTCGCGCGCCTTGCGCACATTGTGCAAGGCCGATTCCGCCCGCGCCCAATATACGAGGAGCGTCGCGTCGGTCGGGTAGCGTGCCGACACCTCGGCAGCATGCTTGGCAAGCTCGGTCCAGCGCGAGGTGGCTTCCTCGCACACCATGATGCGCACATGCGCCGTGTAGTTCCACGGGCTGTCGGCGAGCACCTTGCGCCCGGTCTTGATCGCGTCGGCCCAGCGATACTGCGCCATCTGCGGCAGCATCACGCCGAGCGCGGCCTCGATCGAGCGCGGATTGAGCTCGAGCGAGCGCCGGTAGAGCGCCTCGGCTTCGGCATAGCGACCCTGCAGATAGGTGAGCCAGGCGCTGCGGATCAGCGCGAATTCGTGCACCGGCTGGCGCGTCGCGAACGGCGCGATCTGAGCCTGGGCTTCGGCGTAGCGGCCTATACTCTCGAGCCGGTAGGACTCGGACCAGGGATCGGGCTGCGCATGCGCCGCGACGGCGATCGCGAGGCCGGCGGCAAGCGCCGCGAGCCGGCGTACTGCATTGGCGTGTTTCATCGGTTGGTGCCCTCCGGTTGGTTGGTGTAGCTGGCGTTGGTCTGATTTGCATTGGCATCGCCAGGCTGCGCTTCATCGAGTACGGCCTCCCAGTGGCGGCCGAACATCTGCATGCGCAGCCGCGTGACGCCGCGGCCCGGCGCGATCCATGCGCTGGTCGCTGCGCGCCAGATAAGCCCCGGCAGCGGGCTGAAGCGGTGCTCGCCGTCCTGACGCCACGCATGTTCGGATTCGTCCCACTGCCTGCGGTAGGTACTGTCGCAACCAGCCCCGAGCGGCCGCGCCAGCGCGGCCGCAGCGCGGCGCAGCGGCCCGAGCGGCAGCAGTGCGAACGCCGGGCGGTCGCGCCACAGGCCGGCCACCGCGCTGAACGGAGTCAGTCCGAGGCACAGCAGCCACAGGTCGAGCAGCCGGTCGCGCCCGCCCTGGCGGTCGAAATGGCCGACGACGTAGGGCGTCTCCTCGAACGCCGCAGACGCGCCCGAATCGGTCCTCAGGCGACGCTGTCCCAGCAGTGTGGTCTCACTGCGCAACGCGGCGCGGCGCGCGCCGCGCCCCGCTCCAGGACGGCTCAAGCGATAGGCAAGCACCTTGCCCTGCGGCATGCGCAGCGCACTGGCCAGCCCCTCGTCGCGCGGCGCGCTGCTCACGAGTACGCCTTCCGCAGGTACGTGGTAGAGCCGGAACTCGCCCTCGCCACCGGCGTCGCGCACCAGCACATTGGCGAGGTGGAACGCTCGGGTCGCGCCGCCGAGTTGATCGGAGGACTGCGCATGGAAATGCAGGTGCGGCTCGGGCGCGCGCCCGGAACTGCCGCACGCGGCCAGCTGCTGGCCGGTCACGACCCAATCGCCCGGCCGCACGCGAATGCTGCCCTGCTTCAGGTGCGCGAGCAGGATGTGCGCGCCGCCGCCGGCGCGCAGCATCAGGAAATTTCCCCAATTGTTCTCGATGTCGGCCTCGCCGGGCAGCATATCGGGCAGGTCGTCGCGCATCTTCACGACTTGTGCCGCGGCCGGCGCGAGCACCGGCGTGCCAAAGCAGAAATAATCGCGTTGCGTGTCGCCTTCGCCGCGGCGATTGCGCCCCGCTTCGACGATCTCGACATCGAGCGCATGCTGCCAGGGACTGCGATGCGTGTGCGGACCATCGAATGCCTGCGACACGCGCCATTCGCCGAAAAACGGCGCCATCAGCGCGATGCTGTCGAGCGCGCCGCCGCGCACCTGCGCGATGCGCGCGCGCTCGTAGCTGCGCTCCGGCTCATCGGGCGCGTCGAGTGTCAATCTGGGCGCACGGTTGTCGGCGCGCACCGCCAGCGCCCCCAGCCACAGGTACACAGCGGCGATGAACGGCAGCGTCAGCAGCGGCAGCTGGAGTGGCTGCAGCGCCGCGCCGAACGCGAGCGCGAACCCGGCGGCGAGCGCGCCGCCCGCCGCCGCCATGGCGAAGCCCGCGCGTGAAGGCACCGAGAAGATGCCGCCGAGCGCCATCGCGGCGAGCATGTAATTGAAGCCGTACATGTCGGCGCCGGCGCTGCCGGAGAGCGCGAGCGCGGCCTGCCCTGCGAAGTATCCCGCGAGCGCAAGCAGCGCGAGGTAGCGCGAGGCGACGAGCAGCCCGGCGAACAGCAGCGCGCCGGCGACCGGGTAAGGAACGAGAAACAGCCAGCCCAGCGCGGTGAAGAAGCCTTGCGTTGCCGCCGGCAACAGGGTGCTCGCGGCGCCAAACGGGTCGTGCAAGCCGGCGACCGCATCGCGCCACGGCGCGGCGAGCG
>JAKAIH010000103.1 GCA_021825225.1 Pseudomonadota bacterium | reverse complement strand
CCCGCCGGAGAGCGCGCACGGCAGGTTGGTGCAGACCGTGACTTTGTGCCTGCCTACGGGCTCGAGGTCATACATATTGTAGAAGCTCGCGACCTCGTACACCGCGATCGGCGGCATGCCGAGGTATTGCGCGACGTAGTCCATGGTCTCGGTCGAAAGCCAGCCTTTCTCGTCCTGCGCGATGACGAGCGCCGCCATTACCGCGGACTGTTTCTGTTCGGCCGGAAATTTTGCGACCTCGCGGTCGATCTTCTTCAGTGATTCTGCGCTCAGCATGTCATCCACCAAGTTTCATTTCTGCGATCACCGGTCGATCTCGCCGAACACGAAGTCCAGCGTGCCAATGATCGCGACCATATCCGCGATCATGTGACCGCGCGCCATCTCGCCCAGTCCTTGCAGGTGCGCGAAACCGGCACCGCGAATCTTCATGCGGTAGGGCTTGTTCGCGCCGTCGGACACCAGGTACACGCCGAATTCGCCTTTGGGGTGCTCGATCGCGGCATAGGCTTCGCCGGCGGGGACGCGGAAACCCTCGGTGAAGAGCTTGAAGTGATGGATCAGCTCTTCCATGCTGCCCTTCATGTCGGCGCGCGCAGGCGGGGCGATCTTGTGGTTGTCCACGATCACCGGGCCGGGGTTGGCGCGCAGCCATTCGACGCACTGGCGGATGATGCGATTGGATTGGCGCACTTCTTCCACCCGGCACAGGTAGCGGTCGTAAGTGTCGCCGTTCACGCCGACCGGGATGTCGAAGTCGAGCTTATCGTAGACTTCGTAGGGTTGTTTCTTCCTCAGATCCCACTCGACGCCGGAGCCGCGCAGCATCACGCCGGTGAAACCGAGTTCGATCGCGCGTTCGGGCGTGACCACACCTATGCCCACGGTGCGCTGCTTCCAGATCCTGTTTTCGGTAAGCAGTGTTTCGTAATCGTCGACATGTCCCGGGAAACGATCGGTGAAGTCCTCGATGAAATCGAGCAGACTGCCCGAGCGGTTCTCGTTCATCTGTGCCACCGCTTTGTCGCCGTGGAACTTCGACGCGATGTACTTCGGCAGGACCTCCGGCAGATCGCGGTACACGCCGCCCGGCCGGTAGTAGGCCGCGTGCATGCGCGCCCCCGACACCGCCTCGACGATGTCGAACAGGTCCTCGCGTTCGCGAAACGCATACAGCATCATGGTCATGGCGCCGAGGTCGAGCCCCTGGGAACCGAGGAACAGCAGATGGCTCAGAATGCGGGTGATCTCGTCGAACATGACGCGGATGTACTGCGCGCGCTCGGGCACCTGGATGCCGAGCAGGCGCTCCACCGCGAGGCAATAGGCGTGTTCGTTGGCCAGGACCGAGAAGTAGTCCATCCGGTCCATGTACGGCAGCGCCTGGATATAGGTCTTGTGCTCGGCCAGCTTCTCGGTCGCGCGATGCAGCATGCCGATGTGCGCGTCGGCGTTCACCACCACTTCGCCGTCCATTTCCATCACCAGGCGCAGCACGCCGTGCGCCGCCGGGTGTTGAGGCCCGAAATTCATGGTGTAGTTACGAATTTCAGCCATGTCAGTGCTTGCCCAGATCGCCGTATTGGTCTTCGCGGATGATGCGCGGCGTGATTTCACGCGGTTCTATCGTCACCGGCTGGTACACCACGCGCTTTTGCTGCGGGTCGTAGCGCATTTCGACCTGGCCGGAAATCGGAAAATCCTTGCGGAACGGATGGCCGATGAAGCCGTAGTCGGTAAGTATCCGGCGCAGGTCGGGATGGCCGGAGAACATAATGCCGAACAGGTCGAAGGCTTCGCGCTCATACCAGTTAACGCCGGGCCAGATGCCCGTAAGCGTTTCCAGCATCGGAAAGTCGTCGTCCGCGGCAAACACCCTGATGCGCACGCGCCAATTGTGTTCGATCGAAAGCAGTTGCGAGGTGGCGGCAAAGCGCCTGCCTTCCCAGGTGCCGTTGCCGTAGGCGGAATAGTCCACGCCGCACAGATCCATCAGCTGGACGAAAGCAAGGCCGCTATCATCGTGCAGGATCTGCGCCGCGGCGATATAGTCCGCCGGATTCACCTCGACGGTGATTTCGCCCAGCGCCTGCGTCAGGCTCGCAATTCGGCTGCCGAGAGCGGCCTCCAGATTATTTTTGAGTTGTTCCAGTTTGCCGGACATTTAGCGGGCGATCGTATTGGTGCGTTTAATCTTGTTCTGCAGCTGGATGATGCCGTAGAGCAGAGCCTCGGCCGTCGGCGGACAGCCCGGCACATAGACGTCCACGGGCACGATGCGGTCGCAGCCGCGCACCACCGAATAGGAGTAGTGATAATAGCCGCCGCCGTTGGCGCACGAACCCATGGAAATCACCCAGCGCGGCTCGGCCATCTGGTCGTAGACCTTGCGCAGCGCCGGCGCCATCTTGTTGCACAGCGTGCCGGCGACGATCATCACGTCCGACCGACGCGGGCTGGGAAAGAACACGATGCCAAAACGGTCGAGGTCGTAGCGCGACATGCCTGCATGCATCATCTCGACCGCGCAACAGGCGAGGCCGAACGTCATGTTCCACATCGACCCGGTGCGGGCCCAGTTGATCAGCTTGTCCGCGCTGGTGGTAACGAAGCCTTCCTGCAGTATGCCTTCAATACCCATGTGGCTGCCCTTCTCGCGTCCCTAGTCCCATTCGAGCGCCCCTTTCATCCATTCGTAGATGAAGCCGACCACCAGGATGCCGAGGAAAATCATCATGGAAAAGAAGCCGAACAGCCCGATTTCATTGAGCACGATCGCCCAGGGAAACAGAAATGCGACCTCCAGGTCGAACAGGATGAACAGGATCGCCACCAGGTAATAGCGCACGTCGAATTTCATGCGCGCGTCTTCGAAGGCCTCGAAGCCGCATTCGTAGGGTGAAAGTTTCTCGCTGTCCCAGCGGTGCGGCCCGAGCAGGGCGCCAGTGACGATAGGGCCGACGCCGACAGCGAAGCCGACGACGATGAACATCAGAACCGGGAAGTAGTTTTCGAGCACGGACCGTTAGATTCCGGGGTTGTCGATCGACGGGTTGGAAATTTTCGTTCGTTCAATCATACAAACAGGCGACATGGTCCACTATTGGGCAGCTTGCTGAGTTGACCTAGATCAAACGCCCTCTTTTTGCATCAACACTTTCAATCGCGTCTCGCCCACGCGAGACAAGAAAGCGGTCTTCCGGTTCCTCGCGGAACACTGCAAAAAATTCATCAAACCTAAATTGGTGCCGACGGCGAGACTCGAACTCGCACAGCTTTCGCCACTACCCCCTCAAGATAGCGTGTCTACCAATTTCACCACGTCGGCCAGCCGGGCAATGGGGAATGGGCGGCAGGCGATGGCGCAAGGCGCTCCCCCGATCGCACATTTCCAATGACTCTACTTCGGTACTTCGTTCGACTTCGACCCCGCCGGCACGGTCGCCGGTTTAGGCACATCTGCCGGTTGGGGCACATCTCCCGCGGATTTGGGCGCTGCCGCAGGCGGCGCGCTCACTCCCTGCATCACACTGCCGCCCGTCTCGGGCCTGTGCGTCGCCAGGTAGGCCAGGCTCAGGCTGGTCAGAAAAAACACCGCCGCCAGCGCCGCCGTGGTGCGCGAAAGAAAATTCGCGGAGCCGGTGGCGCCGAACAGGCTGCCCGAAGAGCCGCTGCCGAAGGCTGCGCCCATGTCCGCGCCCTTGCCGTGCTGCAGCAGCACCAGGAAGATGATGCCCAAGGCAACCAGCACATGTACCGTCAAAACCACAGTAAACCAGATGTTCATTACTCGCTCGCTATGACGCCCCTGTCCGAAGACAGATGGCGAATATTCCGCACAATCAATGACGCGCCGTACTGCCGCATCGCATCCTCCCGCCGCGCGCCGCTCAAGCCCTGCCTGCCGCCGCGCAAATCGCGATGAATTCCTCCGCCACCAGCGACGCACCACCGATGAGCCCGCCGTCTATATCAGGCATGGCGAACAGTTCTTTTGCATTGGCCGCCTTGACGCTGCCGCCATAAAGTATCGTCAGGCCCGCAGCCAGCTTGGCATCCTGCCTGCCGACGACGCCGCGTATGAACGCGTGCACCGCCTGCGCCTGCTGCGGCGTCGCGGTCCTGCCGGTACCGATCGCCCACACCGGCTCGTAGGCGATCACGGCGTTGACCAGAGCGCCGACACCGCTCGAATCGAGCACGGCGGCGAGCTGGCGCCCGACCACGATTTCGGTAACCGCGCTCTCGCGCTCCTGCAGCGTTTCACCCACGCACAGGATGGGGATCAATCCCGCCCCCTGTGCAGCCTGAAACTTGGCCGCCACCTGCTTGTCGCTCTCGCCGTACAGCGCCCTGCGCTCCGAATGCCCGACGAGAACATGGCGGCAGCCAAATTCGCGCAGCATCGCGCCTGACACTTCGCCGGTATAGGCGCCCTGCGGCCATTCGCTTACGTTTTGCGCGCCCCAGGCTATGCAGCTGCCACTCAATTCCGCTTCGACCTGCGCCAGAAACGGGTAAGGCACGCATACCGAGTACTGCACACCATCGGCAGCCTGCAGGCCGGACTTCAGCCCATCGAGCAAGCGCCGGTTCGCAGCCAGACTGCCGTGCATTTTCCAGTTACCTGCGACCAACCGGCTGCGCATTGCCTCGACTTCCAAATAGCCGCCGCTAGGCGGTCAGAAACGCAGGATTTTACAGCGTTTGGACAAAGCCGGTCAATTAAATGCGCTCGCGGAAACGATGGGGCCACAGCGCCAAGACAGATGAACCCACAAGAACTGCATGGATATGCGCGCCGCACAACTGACTCACGCGACCCTCAGCGCGGCTGCGCGAACCCGCCTCACTCCTCCGGAGTGACGATCTGGATATGCTCCAGACTCACATTGATGAATGCCGCATTGAGTACATGACGGTTGCCCAACTCCCACACCTCTGCGTCCGTCACCGCGATGAAGTCCTTGGACTCGACGAGATAGTCGGTCACGCGCGCGCCAGGGAGCAGTTCGATATAACCCTTGACGCGGTAAGTCCCGGTCAGAATGGTCACCTTGGTCTTATTTTCGTCCGTAGTCATAGATATGCTCCCTAGCCCATCTGCACCGGCGCATGCTTGCTGCGTCCAACGCGTGCTGTGCAATACCGCCGCACGAGAGCGTATTCTGCGCCTGACGGGAACACGCGGCAATGATCCGGATCGCAGCGCCGGTGGAAACTTGAAAAAGGCGGCCGCATGGGCAACACTCAGAACCGGGCTGAATTGTCAGGAGCAAGCGATGCTGATCGGCGTACCCAGGGAAATCAAGAGCCAGGAATACCGCGTCGGCCTCACGCCGGCGAGCGTGCGCGAGCTCACCGGCCACGGCCACCAGGTATTGGTCGAGCGCGATGCCGGTGCCGGCATCAATACGGCCGACAGCGTCTACGAGGCGGCCGGCGCAAGCATGGCCGGCAGCGCCGAAGAAGTGTTCGCGCGCGCGGAAATGATCGTCAAAGTGAAGGAGCCGCAGGCGGCGGAGCGCAGGCGTCTCAAGCCGGGGCAGATTCTGTTCACCTACCTGCACCTCGCCCCCGATCCGGAGCAGACGCAGGATCTGGTGCAAAGCGGCGCAGTCTGCATCGCTTACGAGACGGTCACCGCGCCCGGCGGCGGACTGCCCCTGCTCGCCCCGATGTCCGAAGTCGCCGGGCGCATGTCGGTGCAGGCCGGCGCGCACAGCCTGGAAAAAACGCAGGGCGGCATGGGCATACTGCTGGGCGGCGTCACCGGCGTGCCGCCGGCCAAGATCGTCATTCTCGGCGCCGGCGTGGTCGGCTCGAATGCCGCGCAGATCGCAGCCGGCAGCGGCGCCCAGGTGGTGGTGCTGGACCGCAATATCGACGCGCTGCGGCGCATCGAGGCCCGACTCGGCGCGCGCGCGTCCACCGTATTCGCCAATCGCGACAACATCGAACGCCACGTACTGTCGGCCGATCTCGTCATCGGTGCGGTGCTGATTCCCGGCGCTGCGGCGCCGAAGCTGGTATCGCGGCAGCTCGTGAGCGCGATGAAATCCGGCGCCGTGGTCGTGGACGTGGCC
Source organism: Pseudomonadota bacterium (assembly GCA_021825225.1). Lineage (GTDB taxonomy): Bacteria > Pseudomonadota > Gammaproteobacteria > Burkholderiales > SG8-39 > 2-12-FULL-64-23. The sequence goes on along the minus strand of JAKAIH010000103.1, from coordinate 2,141 downwards.
ATAGACCAGGGCGGCTGTTTCGAGACCTCGCACCCGACCACCCATGCCGATCCGATCTACGTCATTGAAGGCGTAGTGCACTATTGCGTCGCCAACATGCCGGGCGGCGTACCGCGAACCTCGACCTATGCCCTCAACAACGCCACCCTGCCCTATGTGCTCATGCTCGCCGACCAAGACTACCGGCGCGCGCTGCAGGATCATGCAGGCCTGCGCGCGGGACTCAATGTGTGCGCCGGCAAAATCACCTGCCGCGAGGTTGCCGACGCCCTGCATTACCCCTACCACGATGCGCTGCAGGTTCTGGCCGCCTGATCGGACTGGAGTTCGCCGGTGGAAATGTCCCCCTGGGTGACCGCGCTGGTGCTGGGCTCTGCCCTGCTGCATGCAAGCTGGAATGCGATCATCAAATCGAGTCGCGAGGTGATGCTGGACACCGCCCTGGTCGCCGCCGGCGCGGGTCTGCTGGCGCTGCCGCTTGCAGCCCTTGTACCCTTGCCGGCCGGCGCGAGCTGGCCCTATCTCGGCGCCTCGGCCGCGATCCACGTCGGCTATTTCTCTACCCTGGTGGCCGCTTATCGCGTCGGCGATCTGGGCCACGCCTATCCGCTGATGCGCGGCATCGCGCCGCTGCTGGTGGCGCTATTCGGCGTGGTGCTGCTCGACGAGCACCCCAGCGCAAGCGTATGGCTGGGGATAGCGCTCATCAGCGCCGGCATTCTCAGCCTCGGCCTGCTGCAGCGCGGCCGCGCGCAGCGCGCTGCCACCTTGTGGGCGCTGGCGAATGCGGCGATCATCGCCGGCTACACCCTGGTGGACGGGACGGGCGCGCGCCTGTCCGGCTCGCCGGCAGGATACGTCGCAGCACTGTTCTGGTTGCAGGGCCTGCTGTTCGTCACCCTGGTCGCAATCCTGCGCCAGCGCGCGGCATTCGAATACGCGGCGCGCAACTGGCAGCGGGGCTTGATCGGCGGCCTGTTCCTCATCAGCGCCTACGGCATCGTGCTCTGGGCCATGACGCGGGCGCCGGTCGCGGCGGTGGCTGCGCTGCGCGAAACCTCGGTCATTTTCGCCGCACTGCTGGGCAGCCTGTTCCTCAAGGAACCCTTCGGGCGGCAGCGCCTGTTCGCCGCCTGTGCCGTCGCGCTGGGCGTGATCGCGTTGCGCAATTGAATCCCCAGATCGCCGCCGCCGCGGCCGGGGCCGCGACCGGGGCCGCTCCCGCACCAACCGCAACGCGCGCTGCGGTGGCTGAATATGAATATGTAATATTCGTGTAACAAAGCCACCCTAACATCGCGTCCTGGTGCACGAACCAGAATAGCAAACTGAAATTTCTTTTTGAGGACATGTCATGAAACTAACTCATCGCATATTCACCCCGGCGCTGCTGGCGCTCGGAATCTGCGCCGCGACCAGCGCAACGGCTGCGGATATCACCGGCGCCGGCGCCACCTTTCCCTATCCGATCTATGCGAAATGGGCCGAGGCCTACAAGGCCAAGACCGGCATCGGCATGAATTATCAGTCCATCGGTTCGGGCGGCGGCATCAAGCAAATCACCGCCAAGACCGTCGATTTCGGCGCCTCGGATATGCCGCTCGAGGCAAAGGAACTGGACAAGGGCGGCCTGATTCAATTCCCGACCGTGATGGGCGGAGTGGTGCCTGTGGTCAACATCGCGGGCGTCAAGGCCGGCGACATGAAGCTGACCGGCAAAGTCCTGGCGGACATCTACCTGGGCAAGATCACCAAATGGAACGACCCGGCGATCGTGGCTCTGAACAAGGACCTCAAACTGCCAGCCACCGATATCACCGCGGTGAACCGCTCGGACGGCTCGGGCACCACGTTCATCTTCACCAACTATCTGTCCAAGGTCAGTCCGGAGTGGAAAAGCAAAGTCGGCAGCTCCACCTCGGTAATGTGGCCCGCTCCCAGCGGCGCCGGCGGCAAGGGCAACGAAGGTGTCGCCTCGTTCGTGCAGCGACTCAAGAACTCGATCGGCTATGTCGAGTACGCCTATGCCAAGCAGAACAAGCTGGCTTACGCGCTGCTGCAGAACCGCGAAGGCCATTTCGTCAAACCCTACGACAAGGCCTTCCAGGCCGCCGCCGCAGGCGCCGACTGGAAGCATGCAC
>JAKAIH010000102.1 GCA_021825225.1 Pseudomonadota bacterium | reverse complement strand
CCATCCTCCTCCTTTGGTGGATTTTAAAGCCCGGTGCAAACCGGGCTTTTTTTTCAAGTCGTGCACCGCCTGCCTAGATAGTGTCGTCACGAGATTCGCAACCACAGGACGAGGCAGCGAATCTGAGTGGCGGCAAGAAAGGACGATAGCCGTTTAGCGTAGCGCGTGGCGATACCCCGCCACTGCTTGAGCAGCAGGAACGCGTTCTCGACCAGGTGCCGCTGGCGGTACAGGTGCTTGTCGTATTCACGTTGTTCCTTTCTGTTCTTTCTCGGCGGAATGACGGGCTGCATCCCTTGATGCCGCGCTTGCTCGACGATGGCATCGCTGTCATAGCCCTTGTCCGCAATCAGGTGCTCGGCAACGAGCCCTTCGATGAGTTCGCAAGCCAGGCTACAGTCCGCGCGGGTAGCTTCTGTAGCAAGGATTCGGACTGGCATACCATGCGCATCCACGGCCAGATGTATCTTGGTGTTGAGCCCCCTTTTGTACGACCCATCCCTTCGTTGCCCCCTCGCGCTCCCGCCGCATGGGGATGCACCTTGCAGTGGCTGGCATCGATCATCAGCCATTCCATGTCCGGCTCGTCAATGAGTTGCTCAAGCAACCGCTCCCAAATGCCACGGTCGCGCCACCGGCAGAAGCGCCGATGGGTGTTCTTCCAGTCGCCGTAGCTTGCCGGAAGATCGCGCCAGGGTGCACCCGTGCGCAAAACCCAGAAGACAGCGTTAAGAAAACGGCGATTGTCGTGCGCGACGCCGCCCCATTGTCCGCTTTGCCCAGGTAGATGCGGCTCAAGAAGCCGCCAGGCGGTATCGGATAAGTCGTGTCGTCTTGCGCTTTCAGCCATTGCAGTACCCAGAAGCGATGAAGCTCACAGTTTACCTCATCTCATGACGACATTATCTAATCCCCTGCCTTCATCTGGCCGCCGGCCAGCCACATGGTGTAGATCTCGCGGTTGCCCTGGGTCACCACCTCGTCGCCCGGCACCAGGCCGCCGGTAATTCCGGTGTATTCGTCATCGCTGGCCCCGGTGGTCACTTCCACGCGGTGGTATTTGTTCCCTTCGCGCACGAATACGAATTTCTCGCCGTTGGCTTCGAGAATGGCGGCATTGGGAATCGTCAGCGCGGCATTGTCGCGTTGCAGAACCACGGCCACGCGGGCAAACATGTTGGGTTTCAATATCCCCCGGGGATTGGGCAGCTGAACCCATACGGCCACCGTGCGGTTCTGGGGATTCAGCTGCGGGCTGATGAGCGTCACCTTGCCGCTCAAGATCTGCTGCGGATAACTCAGCAGGCGGACGCGCGCTTCCTGTCCCAGCTTGACCTTTCCCAAGTCTTCTTCATAGACCCTGGCCACCACGATCACCTGCGACGGGTCGCTGATATGGAAAAGCACCGTATTCGGCTCCACCGCCTGCCCGAGAACGATGTTGCGGGCATCGATGACGCCGCGCATGGGGGCGGTGATGGTCACGCTGGGCGGCGGATCGCCAATCAGGCGCGACTGCACCTTGGCCAACGCTTGCCCGGCCCGCACCGTTTCTCCCAGATTGGCATAGAGGCCCGTGACTTGGCCGCTGATGCGCAGAGTGACGTCGGCTTGACGGTTGGGCAGCGATTGCACTTCGCCATTCAGGTCCAGCACCTTTTCCAAGGGGCGGATGCTGGCAGGAGCCAATTCGAGGGCGATGGCCTTTTGCTGCACGGCGTTCAATTGCACCGGGCCGCGCGCCCCCCCGCCAACCTCGATTTGACCGCCATGGGCGAAGGCTCTGGGTAGGGCGCCGGAGGCAAGCCCCAGAAGGGAAAGCAGCAGCAAGCCGCCGAGCGCCCGAAAAACGGGCATCGGAATTCCTGAACCCAATGATTTTTTTGTGTGGACACGGATGCTCATGTCAATTTTCCTTCGCGTTGTTGGCGGCGGCCTTCTGTTCGGCCTGGAGGGGCTGCGCCGCATAACCGCCCGTCGCGGTGCGCAGCGCCACCAGTGCCTGCAGGTATTGGCCCAGGGTATTCTGATAGGCGACGTAGAGCTCGCTCTGCTGACGCTGTGCCTGTACCACCGTGAGTATCGGGGCCAGGCCCATGTCGTAGCCTTGCTGGGCCAAGCGCACATTGCGGTCGCTGAGGGCCAGCATGCCGTCCTGGTATCGACGCACCACGGCTTGCAGCCGCTCGGCCTCGACATAGGCACTGGCCACCTCGTTGCCGATGTTGAACTTGAGCGCCTCGATGCGCGCATCCGCCTGGGTGCCGGTGGCGATGGCCTCGGCAACGCGGCCTTGGTTTTTGTTCAGCAACGGCAAGGGGATGGACAGGCTCAAGCCTAGCGCGCGGTCGTTCGGCTGGGGGCGGACGCCTTCGATCACCCGCCGGCCCTGTTCGAGGCCTACGCTCACCGTCCAGTCCTGCCACCGCTGTGCCTTGGCCAAGGCGAGTTCGGCGCGCGCGCGGTCCGCTCCCAGCAACGCCGCCTGCATGTCGGGGCGAATGGCCAGCGCCCGGCTTTGCTCTTCGGCCAGTGGCGGCAGCGGCGCCAGGGGGGGGAGATCGTCATCCAAGGCCAGTGGCTGGGCGTCAGAGAGGCCAAGGAGTTGCTTCAAGCGAGCGAGCTGAAGAACACGCTGGCTTTGCAGCAGAGTACGTTCCTGCGACAGGCGCTGCAATTCCAGCCGCGCGGTGTTCACGTCGAGTTCCGACACCTCGGCTACCCGGTAGCGATCGCGTGTCACCTTGACCAGCTTCTGGTCGACGCCGATCAAGCGGTCATATACCTGAATTTGGCGGTCCAGTACCAGCACCCGGTAAAAGCGCCTGGCGACTTCATCGGCCAGTTTGCGCTCGGCCTGGCTGATTTCGGTCGTGGCCAGAGCCACGTCGACCCGCGCCACGTCCTTCTGGCGAGCGATGCGGCCGGCAACCGGAAAACGCTGGGTAAAGGCGACACTTGCGGTGTATTCGCCGTTGTTGCCAAACAGAAGGTCGTTGCGGCCGCCGATCTCCAAGCTGGGGTTGGGTGCCAGACCGGCCTGCAGTAGGCGGGCGCGGGCGATTTCGACGACATAGCGGGCAGCCCGCAAGTCTTTGTTTTCCTTGAGGACCATGCGCATGGCCTGATCCAAAGCCAGACCCGCGGCCTGCGCCGTGGCATGGAAACCTCCGCTGGCGATCAAGATAAACACCAAGCGCCACAAGGCCCGACTGGCGTGGGTTCTCCACAATATGGGCATGAAAAATTGCTCCCTAAGATTAACGACACCACGTGCAGCGAGCCGGTATCGCGCCCCCAAAACGCTACCCGCCGAAATGGGGCAGCATTAAGTCCGCTGGTGACGACTTTTACGATGCGGACGCCGGGAGAAGGCCGTGATAACGGCAATGCGCAGTTGCCTTGGAGGCGTGCAAACAGCACCCCTGGCAATGCCGGCGCAGCTGACGCTTTTAAATCAGCAGGCGGATCGTAGCGAGGAAGGGGCTACTTTGAGCGGGCGGAGGTTCGCCCAAGGCGGGGGATGCGACGGGACGACCGGCGGATGCCGGCAGCAGGAACGAAGTTGGCAAAAATGACGATAGAACCAGCTTGAACAGGCTAAAGCTGCCGTCGCTCAGCGATAAGCCCGGAAATAAATCAGGGTTGCTGGCCTGCGAGTGGCAGCACGCATCGTCTTGAGGAGCTTGGGTGCCATGCTGACCGGCAGGCTGAGCTTCCAGTACGCCGTGTGCGTCGATTTCCGCCGCTTCACAACGCTGAAGCGTGGCCAGCGCGACAAAGGCAAGCCACACCACAGCCATTATCGAGGCCAGGCGACGCAACTGTCTGGATGAGAATAATTCTCGCACCGCGTCAAGATAATTTACGCAAAGCCGCCTTGTCAAGGTGGTAGTGGTGGAGGGATTTTCTGGATAAATGAGTGAGCGCCGCTATCACGGGAAAATCTGTTTCACTCCATCCATCGGGCGGACCGCGATTTGACGGGCGTCGCCGGGCTCGGCTAGGATGCGGAAAATTCCAGCAATGAAAAATTGCTCAAAGGTTATGACTGCTGCGTGCAAGCTGTCTGGAAACACACGGGAAAGTCTGGGGCACCGGTTCGGTGTCCTGGCGATGATGCTGGCGTGGCTGACTTCGCTCGTCTTTTGTCCGCAAGCCGAAGCCATAGTCAACTTCAACGCGCCTGCAGTTAAGGTCGCCGGCTTTGCGAGCCCGATACTTGCCGGCCGCCATTTCCGCAAGAACGCGGATGCGAACGGTTGCTGCACTGGGCAACAACATCTTTCCGCGGTCGCCCAGACCGGCGATTTCGGGGTTGCGGCGGTTTCCGTCATGCAAGCGGCACCGGCCGTCGCCGCCGTTGTGTTCGCCGCCTTCCCGGTCGCAACGTCAAAACCCGGCTTCACACAGAACCCATTGCGCATTCCACGACGATCGTTCGTCCTGGGCGCTTCCTGGCCTCACGCCCCTCCGCACTGATCCCGCTTCCGTCGGGATGATCTAGCAGAAGTATGTCGCCGGCGCGCTCGAACAGCGCGCGGCGCCGCCCTGCTTCGTCAGATTCCTTCCGGCGTTTGTCTCCCGGACCATGACCTGGAGGGATCGTGCCGATTACCGTGCTTACGAATGTATTTCGAGCCCTGCGCTTGCGGAAGGCTCGCCGCAGCCGCCGCTGGCTGCTTCTGCTCTGTTGTTCCGGATTGATTTCCGGCTGTGCGCATTTTCATTCCCGGCCCCTGTCGCCCCGAATGACCGCTGCGGCGTTTGACGCGCGCTCGCTGAACAATTCCGGCTTGCGCACCTTTCTCGCAGCGAATCACGTCACGGCGCCTCCGCCGGGCGGAACCTGGAATCTCAAGGCGCTCACGCTGGCGGCGATTTACTATCAGCCCGTGCTTGCCGAAGCACGGGCCCGCCTGCTGGCGGCTCAAGCCGCGCAGATCACCGCGGGCGAACGCCCCAATCCATCGCTCTCCGTGACGCCGGGATACGACGCGGGTGTTGCCGGCGCGACGAGTCCGTGGATCGTGCCGCTTCGCCTGGACTGGACCATCGAGACCGCCGGCAAGCGCAGCGACCGCATGGCGCAGGCGCGCGAGCGGGCCGGCGCCGCGCGCTGGAAACTGATCGGCACCGTGTGGCAGGTGCGCAGTCGCGTGCGTGCCGCATTGCTGGATCTTTACGTGGCGCGCCGGCTCGACGAGCTCCTGAGCCGCGAGGCATCGACGCGCCGGACTGTCGTCCGGCTGCTCGACGAGCAGTTTGCCGCTGGCAGCGTTTCCAGCTATGTCGTCGAACAGGCGCGCACCGCACTGAGCTCGACGATCCTCGCGCAGCAAGCCGCCGCCGGGCGGGCATCCCAGGCGCGCGTGCGCCTGGCTGAAGCGCTCGGGCTGCCTTTGCACGCCCTGCAAGGTGCGCGCCTCTCGTTCGCCCCATTCAAGACATTCCCTCTGCAATTGACCCGGGCTGAAATCCGGCAAAAAGCACTGCTGAACCGGGCGGACGTGCGCGCGGCGCTGGATGAGTACGCGGCCAGCCAGGCGGCCCTGCAACTTCAGATCGCATTGCAATATCCGGACATCCATCTTGGGCCGGGATACGCCTGGAATGCGCAGCTTGCCGGCGACAGCGAGTGGAGTATCGGGCTGGGCCTGAGCCTGCCCATCCTCAATCGCAATCAGGGGCCGATTGCCGAGGCGAAGGCACGGCGTGAACTGGCGGCTGCACGCTTCCTGAGCGTGCAAGCCCGTGCCATCGCCGAAATCGACGGCGCACTGGCCGCGTACCGCGCGGCCCGCGAACGCATGGCAACGGCGGCATTGCTGCTCGCCAGCCTGCACAAACAGACGGATTCGATCCATGCGCAGGTGGAGGCCGGCGAGCTGCAGCCTCTGGATTACGCCAATGCGCAGGTTGCGTTGGATGTCGGCGCGCGAAGGCGGCTCGGGGCCGAAGTGCAAGCGCAGCAGGCGCTCGGCCGACTGGAACTGGCGGTGGAGAGTCCGCTTACGCTGTCACCCATGGCGCTGCATCGAGCGCAATTCGATATGCCCCGCGCCCAGAAAAGGACGAGCCCATGAATTCGAGAACCGTTTTTCTACGCAGCGCCATCGCCATCGGCGTAGTCATCGGCGCTGCCTGGCTGATGGCGTCGCGCCTTCACTTTCCGGACGCGGACAAGAAGCGCGCCGCCACCGCCACCCGCATCAGCGTGCAGGTGGGCGCGCTCCAACGCATGACGTTGCATCGCTACGTCACCGGCTACGGCACAGTGACGGCGGCGCCGGCCACGGCAAGGCAGCCGGCAGCCTTCGCCGCCGTCGCCTCGCCGGTAACCGGAGTCGTGACCCGCCTGGACGCTGCGCCGGGTCAACGAGTCAGACGCGGCCAACTGCTGGCGGAACTGAATTCCAGCACCATGACGGAGAGGTACGCGGAACGGGAAGCAGCCCGGCAAGAGAAGCTCTACGCGCAGCACAATACGTCCCTCAAGACGCTGCAGGCGGCCGAAGCGCAGCTTACCCTGCTGCGCGTGACGGCGCCGTTGTCCGGCACGGTGGTGAATGTCGCTGCCGCGCCCGGTGCCGCCGTCAATACGGATACGGTGCTGCTGAAGATCGTGAACCTGCATCGCCTGGTCGTGACGACAGATATCCCGGCCATGCAGGCTGCCGAGTTGCAGCCCGGCCAACCCATGGAAGTGCTGCAGCCCTCCTTGACGGTGCCTCTGGCCTATATCAGCCCTGCCGTGGATCCGGCCGACGGCTCGATCACGACCTGGGCCCCGCTGCCGGCCAATAGCGGTTTGCGTCCCGGCCAGTTCGTGCAGTTGCGCATTACCGTGGGCGTGCAGAAGGATGTGCTGGCCGCGCCTGCGGAGAGCGTGATCACCGGCATATCCGGGAAGAGCTTCATTTCCTTGGTGCAAGGCGATCAAGCGGTGCGCACAGCGGTGAAGACCGGCTATCGAGAAAGTGGCTGGGTGCAGGTCAGCGGGCCGGGCCTGAAGGCGGGCGACCCGGTGGTCACAGTGGGCGCCTACGGGTTGCCGCGGCGCACGGAAATCCGCATTATCCATCCAGACGAAGCCGCAACCGCTTCGGCCAAACCGCATGGCGAGGGCGCGCAATGAGTTCCCCCGCCTCCTCTGTCGGACGTTTTGCCACACGGCACGCGCTTGCCATCACCTTCATCGCGGTGACGCTGTGCCTGGCGGGCATTTTTGCGGCCTTGCGCATGCCCTCATCGGTGTTTCCGGCTACGGCATTTCCCCGCATTGTCGTGTCGGTGCACAACGGCATCATGCCGGCGAACCAGATGATGGCCACGGTGACGCGCCCCATCGAATATGCGCTGAAACGAATCCCCGGGGTGCGCTCGGTGCGATCCTCCACGACGCGCGGCTCGGCCATCATCAACGTACTGTTCCACTGGAACGCGAACATGCGCCGATCCGAGCTCTACGTGCTGGGGCGGCTGTCGACGATACGCGGCCAGCTGCCGCCGGGCACCGTCACCGATGCTTCACGGGTCGGATTCACGTTGAGCTATCCCATCATGGGAATCAGCCTGACCAGTTCCAACCCCAACCGCAGCCTCATGGACCTGTGGAATACTGCGACCTACACCATCAAGCCCCTGTTTCTCCAGATTCCAGGGGTGTCCCGGGTGCAGATAATCGGTGGACGTGTGCCGGAATATCACATCGTAGTGGATCCGACGAAACTGCTGGCCGCGCACCTGTCGCTCGGCGACGTGAGCGCAGCGCTGAAGCGGAACAACTTGATTGCGTCCGCCGGCCTGCTGAAACGCAACTATCGCCTGTTTCTGACGACGGTGGACGGGCGCGTGCGCTCGGAGGCTGACATCGGCAACCTGGTGGTCGCCGTTCATGCGGGCCATCCGATCCGGATTCGCGATGTCGCGCAGGTGACACGGGCACCGGCGCCGGCGTACACCAGCATCACGGCGCAGGGACGGCAGGCGGTGCTGTTCGACGTGGAGGCCCATTCCAACGCCAGCATTTTGTCCATTGCCGCGGCCCTGAAAAGCGATCTGGCACGGCTGCACCGGCAGCTCCCTCCGGACATGCACCTCGTGCTCTATTACGACCAGTCGTCATTCGTGCAGCAGTCCATCAGCAACGTCTGGGATGCGATCATTTTCGGGCTGTTGCTCTCGGTGGTGATCCTTTACCTGTTCCTGAAGGACTGGGGCAGCGTCTGGACCGCAGTCAT
>JAKAIH010000101.1 GCA_021825225.1 Pseudomonadota bacterium | reverse complement strand
GCCGCCGCCGGCGCGGCGCTGGCGGAATGATGCGCGAGCGAGGCATTCAAGTCAATCGCGAAAACGCGCGCACGCGCTGCGGCAGCGCTGGCGCGATGGAACCCGCCGGCGCGGATAGCGGCCGGCTGGTTGCTATAATGCATTTTTCGGGCACGCGACCCGCTTCGACATTCCCGCGAAATCCCTTTCCCCTGCCGCCAGCCATGAGCACACTCAAGACCAATCTCAACGCGCGCTCGGCCGAGTTCCGCACCAATGCCGGCGCGATGTCCGCGCTGGTCGCCGATCTGCGCGCCAAGATCGACCAGGTCGCTGCAGGCGGCGGCGAGGCGGCGCGCGCCAAACACGTCGCCCGCGGGAAGCTCTTGCCGCGCGAGCGCGTGCGCACCCTGCTCGACGCGGGCTCGCCGTTTCTCGAACTGTCGCAGCTCGCGGCGCTCGACATGTACGACAACGAGGCGCCCTGCGCCGGCATCATCACGGGCATCGGCCGCGTGCAGGGCCAGGAATGCATGCTGGTGGTGAACGACGCCACGGTGAAGGGCGGCACCTACTTCCCGATGACGGTGAAAAAGCACCTGCGCGCGCAGGAGATCGCGGCGCAAAATAACCTGCCCTGCATTTACCTGGTGGATTCGGGCGGCGCCAACCTGCCCACCTGGGAAGAGGTGTTTCCGGACCGCGAGCACTTCGGCCGCATTTTCTACAACCAGGCCAATATGTCGGCCGCCGGGATACCCCAGATCGCGGTGGTGATGGGTTCGTGCACCGCCGGCGGCGCCTATGTTCCGGCGATGTCGGACGAGGCCGTGATCGTCAAGGGGCAGGGCACGATATTTCTCGGCGGGCCGCCGCTGGTCAAGGCCGCCACCGGCGAGATCGTCACGCCCGAGGAGCTCGGCGGCGCCGAAGTGCACACGCGCCAGTCGGGCGTGGCCGACCACTATGCGCAAAACGACGCGCACGCGCTCGCCATCGCGCGCAGCATCGTCGCCAACCTCAACCGCGTGAAGCAGGTGACCACGGTGCTGCGCGAACCGCGCGAGCCGCTGTATCCGACCGAAGAGCTGCGCGGCGTGATTCCCGCCGACACGCGCAAGCCCTACGACGTGCGCGAAATCATCGCGCGCATCGTCGACGCGAGCGAACTCGACGAGTTCAAGCAGAACTACGGCACCACGCTGGTGACCGGTTTCGCCCGCATTCACGGCTATCCGATCGGCATCGTCGCCAACAACGGCATCCTGTTTTCCGAATCGGCGCTCAAGGCCGCGCATTTCATCGAGCTGTGCGCGCAGCGCGGCATCCCGCTTTTGTTCCTGCAGAACATCACCGGTTTCATGGTGGGCAGGAAATACGAGAACAGCGGCATCGCGCGCGACGGCGCGAAAATGGTCACGGCGGTGTCCTGCGCGCGCGTGCCCAAGTTCACCGTGATCATCGGCGGCAGCTACGGCGCCGGCAACTACGGCATGTGCGGCCGCGCCTACTCGCCGCGCTTCCTGTGGATGTGGCCGAACGCGCGCGTCTCGGTCATGGGCGGGGCGCAGGCGGCTTCGGTGCTCGCCACGGTCAAGCGCGACGGCATCGAGGCCAGGGGCGGCAGCTGGAGCAAGGAAGAGGAAGAGGCGTTCAAACAGCCGATCCTCGCGCAGTACGACAGCCACGGCCACCCTTATTATGCGAGCGCGCGGCTGTGGGACGACGGCGTGATCGCACCCGAAGATACGCGCAGGGTGCTGGGCCTGGCGCTGTCGGCCGCGCTCAATGCGCCGATCGAATCCACGCGCTTCGGCGTGTTCAGGATGTGATGGCCGCATCCATCCACCGGACCAAGGACGAAACCATGAAATACAAAACCCTGGAAGTCGCCACGGTGCACGGCGTCAGCGTGATCTGGATGAACCGCCCGGAGGTGCGCAACGCCTTCAACGAAACCATGATCGCCGAGCTGACGCAGGCATTCCGGGCCGCGGATGCGGACCCGGGCCTGCGTGCGGTGGTGCTGGCCGGGCACGGGCCGGCGTTCTGCGCCGGTGCCGACCTCAACTGGATGAAAAAAATGTCGGGCTACAACGAGAAGGAGAACCGCGCCGACGCGATGGGCCTGGCCACGATGCTGAACACCATTTACATGATGAAGAAGCCGACGGTCGCGCGCGTGCACGGGGCGGCCTTCGCCGGTGGCATGGGCCTGGTCGCGGCCTGCGACATCGCAGTCGCGGCGCAGGAGGCCGAGTTCTGCCTGTCCGAAGTCAAGCTCGGGCTGACCGCTGCCACCATCAGCCCCTACGTGGTCGCCGCCATGGGCGAGCGCCATGCGCGGCGCTACTTCCTCAGCGCCGAACGCTTCACCGCCGCCGAGGCCTTCCGCATCGGCATGGTGCACGACCTCGCCACGACGGAGGAACTCGACGCCAGCGTGAACACCCTGCTCAGTCGCCTGCTTGAGGCAAGCCCGGCCGCGATCGCGGCGAGCAAGGAACTGATCCGCCGCGTCGCGCACGGCGCCATCGACCCTGACATGATCGCCGATACCGCCGCGCGCATCGCCGCGGCGCGCGCCTCCGCCGACGGCAAGGAGGGCGTGCGCTCCTTCCTCGAAAAGCGCAAACCTTCGTGGGCCGAAATAAAGACGCAGGACACCAAGGAACCCAAGGCAAAGAAGACCAGGGCGAGCAAGCGTTGATGCGAGATTTCCTCAATATGCACCGATGCAAATTGCGGCGCCGCTGTTGCAGAGTGGCGACATTGCGCGGACGAAAAGCCGTCCGCGCGGATCGCCGATTGCGCACGGATGGGTTCTCATCCGTGCGCAATCGGCGATCTTGTATAAAGCCTCGCGCTGCCATCGTGTTTATTCATAACCGTGATTTCCGGACGGATGCTTTTGATCCGTCCGGAAATCACGGCTGGCGCGCGCAGCGCGCAACGCCGTTCATGACCTTGGTGGTGACAAGATGTTCAAGAAAATCCTGATCGCCAACCGCGGCGAAATCGCCTGCCGCGTGATCAAGACCGCGCAGCGCCTCGGCGTGAAATGCGTGGCCGTGTATTCCGAAGCCGACGCCGGCGCGCGCCACGTGGATCTGGCCGACGAGGCCTATTGCATCGGGCCGGCCGCGGCCAGGGACAGCTACCTGCGCGGCGAAAAAATCCTGGAGACGGCGAAGAAGTGCGGCGCCGAGGCGATCCATCCGGGCTACGGTTTCCTGTCGGAAAACGCGGAGTTCGCCGAGGCCTGCACCAAGGCGGGACTGGTATTCATCGGCCCGCCGCCCGCGGCCATCCGCGCCATGGGCAGCAAAAGCGCCGCCAAGGACATCATGGGCAAGGCCGGCGTGCCGCTGGTGCCCGGCTATCACGGCGCGGCGCAGGACGCACAGCGGCTGCAGCAAGAGGCGGACAGGATAGGCTACCCGGTGCTGATCAAGGCCTCCGCCGGGGGCGGCGGCAAGGGCATGCGCATTGTCGAAAAAGCCGCGGATTTCGCCGCCGCGCTCGCCTCCTGCCAGCGCGAATCCAAGGCGAGCTTCGGCGACGAGCGCGTGCTGCTGGAAAAATACCTGACGCGGCCGCGCCACATCGAGATCCAGGTGTTCGCCGACACCCGGGGCAATGCGCTCTACCTGTTCGAGCGCGACTGCTCGGTGCAGCGGCGCCACCAGAAAGTGCTGGAAGAGGCGCCGGCGCCGGGCATGAGCCAGACGCGGCGCAACAGCATGGGCGAGGCGGCGGTCGCCGCGGCCAAGGCCATCGGCTACGTGGGCGCCGGCACGGTGGAATTCATCGCCGAGCCTGGCGAGGGCAAGCGCGCCGGCACGTTCTATTTCATGGAAATGAACACCCGCCTGCAGGTGGAGCACCCGGTGACCGAAATGATCACCGGCCTCGATCTGGTGGAATGGCAGCTGCGCGTGGCCGCAGGCGAGCCGCTGCCGCGCGCCCAGGACGAACTCGCGATCAACGGCCATGCGCTGGAAGCGCGCATCTATGCCGAGGACCCGGCGAAGAATTTCCTGCCCTCCACCGGGCGCATCAGCCACCTCGGCGCGCCGGCCGAGTCGCGCCATGTGCGCATCGACACCGGGGTGCGCGCAGGCGACGCGATCACGCCTTTCTACGACCCGATGATCGCCAAACTGATCGTCTGGGATGCGGACCGCGAATCGGCACTCGCACGCATGCGCAGCGCACTGGAGCAGTTCCAGGTGGTCGGTGTCACCACCAATACCGAATTCCTCGCGCGCCTCGTCGCGTGCGAAGCGTTTGCGAGCGCCGATCTGGATACCGGTCTGATCGAGCGCAACCGCGAGCTGCTCATGCCGGCGCCGCCGCTTGCGGGCGACGAAGTGCTGGCGCTCGCGGCGCTGGCGGAGCTGCTCGCGATCGAGCGCCGCGCGCAAGACAGCGCCGCGGCCTCGGGCGATCCCTGCTCGCCCTGGGGCGCGTGCGACGGCTGGCGCCTGAACCAGGACAATCATCACATCCTGGTATTCCGCCAGGGAGAGCGCGAACAGGCGGTCACCGCGCATTACCGCCCGGGGCGCTTCGAACTCGAACTCCCCGGGGGCAGGCGTACGCTCAGCGGCGACTGGCAGGCCGACGGCAGCCTCACTGCCTGGCTGGAGGACGCGGTGCTGCAGGCCAATGTGCTGCGCTCGGGGCCCATGCTCGACGTATTTTTCCGCGGCACGCGCTACCGGCTGGAACTGCACGATCCGGCCCTGCACGAGATCGACACCGGCACGCATGGCGGCAGCCTCGCCGCGCCCATGCCGGGCAAGATCATTGCGGTGCTGACCGGCGCCGGAGCCAAGGTCGAAAAAGGCACGCCGCTGATCATCCTGGAAGCGATGAAAATGGAGCACACGATCATCGCGCCGGGGCGCGGCACGGTTAAAGAAATCCATTACAAAGTCGGCGAGCAAGTCGTCGACGGCGCCGAACTGCTCGGCTTCGAACTGGAGCAGGACCAGGCTGCAAATCCATGACGCTGCCCGAAAAAGTACGCATAGTCGAAGTCGGCCCGCGCGACGGCCTGCAGAACGAGCCCGGCGTGGTGCCGGCCGCGGTCAAGATCGAGCTGATCCACCGCCTTGCCGATGCCGGCCTGCGCGCGATCGAGGCCACCGCTTTCGTTTCGCCGAAGTGGGTGCCGCAGATGGCCGACAACGCCGCAGTCATGGCCGGCATCCGCAAAAAACCGGGCGTCGCCTATCCGGTGCTGGTGCCCAACCTCAAGGGCTTCGAAGCGGCGCTGGCCGCGGGAGCCGAGGAGATCGCCGTGTTCGGCGCCGCCTCGGAAGCGTTCAGCCAAAAGAACATCAACTGTTCCATCGCCGAGAGCCTGGCGCGCTTCGAGCCGGTGGTGCAGGAAGCGCAGCGCCGCGGCCTGCGCGTGCGCGGCTACGTCTCCTGCGTCGCGGGCTGCCCCTATCAGGGCGCGGTCGAGCCTGCGGCGGTAGCCGAAGTCGCGGCGGAACTCGATCGCATGGGCTGCTACGAAATCTCGCTGGGCGACACCATAGGCACAGGCACGCCGGGGAAGATCCAGGCGATGCTCGCCACGGTCGCGATCGCCGTGCCGATGGAAAAGCTCGCGGTGCACTTTCACGACACCTACGGCCAGGCCCTGGCCAATCTGTATGCGGCGCTGGAGCTCGGCGTGACCACCATCGACAGCTCGGTCGCCGGCCTGGGCGGCTGTCCCTATGCCAAGGGCGCCTCGGGCAATGTCGCCACCGAAGACGTGCTGTATCTGCTCGATGGCCTGGGCATAAGCACCGGCGTCGACCTCGACCGGGTGTTCGAAGCCGGCAGCTTCATCTGCGCGCAGCTCGGGCGCGAACCGAGTTCCAAGGTGGCGCGGGCGCTGGCCGCGAGACGAACGCAATGAACTCGGTTACAGCGCCGGCGCAGGAGACGGAAGTCGCCTCGCCCTGCATCAATGTCTGCCGCATGGACGCGGCGAGCGGCTACTGCGAAGGCTGCCGGCGCACGCTCGAAGAAATCGCCTGCTGGTCGGCCTACAGCGCGGCGGAAAAACGCGCCGTGCTGACGCGGCTGGCGGCGCGAAAAACCAAGCTTTGAATCTGCCGCCGCAAATCCAGGTGCTGCAGCGCGGCTGGCTGTCCAGCAACAACATCCTGCTCCATGACGCAGGCGGCTGCGCGCTGATCGACAGCGGCTATGTCGCGCACGCGGCGCAGACGCTCGCGCTGCTCGAACAGGCGCTGGGCGGCAAAGCACTCACGCGCCTGATCAATACGCACTGCCACTCTGACCACATGGGCGGCAACGCCGCGGTGCAGCGCGCCTATGGCTGCAGCATCGCCATACCCGAGGGCGAAGCGCCTGCGATCGCGGCTTGGGACGACAGGCTGCTGCTGCTCGGCTACACCGGCCAGAGCGCCGAGCGCTTCGCTTTCGACCAAACCCTGTCCGCCGGCGAGCGCCTGAGCCTCGGCGGCCTGGACTGGGAGGCGATCGCCGCGCCCGGCCACGACCCGTACGCGCTCATGTATTACGCCCCCGAAGCCCGCATCCTCATTTCGGGCGATGCCCTGTGGCAGAACGGCTTCGGCCTGATCTTTTCCGAACTCATCGACAAACCGGGTGCCTTTGCCGATACGCGCGCGACGCTGGAGACGATAGCGCGCCTGGATGTCGCGGGCGTCATTCCCGGCCACGGCGCGCCCTTCGGCGAAGTCGGGCGCGCGCTCGAGACCGCATTCCAGCGGCTGGACGCCTACGAGCGCGACCCAGGCAAGCTCGCGCGCCACGCGCTCAAGGTCATGCTGAGCTTCTCGCTGATGATCCACCGCCGGATCGAACGGGCGGCCCTGCCGCAGTTCCTTTCCGCGCGGCCCATTTACGCCGACATCAACCGGCGCTTCCTCGGCCTGCCCGACGCCGAGTTGCAGGAGTATTTGGTCAGGGATCTGCAGCGCGCCGGCGCGCTGACGCTCGAGGACGGCTGGCTGCTGGCGGCTTAGGCCGCCACTCATCTGACTCGCTCAGAAATTGAGCAGACTCTCCGCCAGACTGTCGAGGCGCGACTTGCGCTGCTGCCATTGCGGCATGTACATATCGAGCAAGCGATAAAACCCGCGGCTATGGTTGTGCTCCTTCAGATGGCACAACTCGTGCAGCAGGACATAGTCGATGCACTCGCGCGGCGCCTTGACCAAGTGCGGATTCAGCGTCAGCCGTCCGGCCGGTGAGCAGCTTCCCCATTGCACCTTCATGGCCTGGAAGCGTACGGGCAGCGGCGCACGCACCCAGCGCAGTGAAGCTGAAACCACATCGAGCCTCCCCGCCAGCACCGCTTTAGCACGCGCGCGGTACCATGCTTCCAGCGCTTTTCGCACATTGGCGCCACCGCGAGCGGGTACGGTCGCCGTCAAATACTGACCGCTCAGCCGCACCGCCGGCAGCTGGCCAGCATCGACCAACACCTTCAGCCGGTAGCGCCGGCCCAGATACAACCACGACTCGCCGCTCACATACTCGCGCGGCATGGCTTGCGCCAAGCGTTGGCGGACTGCGGCAACGTGCCCATAGATCCAACGCACGCGCGCGGATACCGCAGCGCGGATGTCTTGCGCAGAGGCGCCGGCTGGCGCATCGACCAATACCCGGCCATCGGGCTCGACGTGTATCGCCACGCGGCGGCTCTTGCGCTCCGGCCGGCGGCGGATGACGTAGCGAATTCGCTCTCCGCCATACACCACGCTATGTTCCGCGCGCTCGTTCATGAAAGTCACGCTGCTGCTTACCCGCGGCTCAATTCGACCCGCGTGATCTGGATGATCTGCTCCGTCACCGCTTTGGCATGGTCCAGACCCATGCGCTCGAACAAGCGGGGGAGCACGCCTTTGCGGATGGCAGCTTCGATGTTCTGCGGATTTAGCGAGTTTTCGGCAATGGCATCGCGCACGATGCGATCGAGGCCATAGGCTTCTTCGACATATCCGCGCTGCGCGCCTGCGTCCAATGCGGCGAAAGCTGTCTCGCCCAACGTCAGACGAATGGCGCCGTAGTAGGCGCGCGCATGGCGGTTGCCATCGAAGACATCGGGGACGCCCGGCACACCCACCGTATTCCGCGCGTCGAGCTTCGCTTCGAATTCCCTGAACAGAGCGTACTGCTTGATCGGGTGGTCGAACATCGCCTCGGCTTCGGCGATCGCCTGATTCAGCAGTTCGGAAAACACCCTCTGCGCATAGGGATCGTCCGCC
>JAKAIH010000100.1 GCA_021825225.1 Pseudomonadota bacterium | reverse complement strand
ATTCGACCGTGCCGGCTGCCGATGTGGCCAAGGCCAAGGAACTGCTGGCCGCCGCCGGCTATCCCAAGGGCTTCACGCTGTCGCTGGGTTCGCCCTCGGGCCGCTATATCAACGACCAGCGTATCGCACAGACCGTGGCGTCCATGTGGGCGGGCATCGGCATCAAGACCAACGTCGAAACCATGGCGCCGCCGGTGTTCTTCAAGAAGCGCGACAGCTATTCGTTCAGCACCTATCTTGCGGGTTGGGCGGCCGCCACCGGCGAAATGGCCCATCCGCTCACGGCACTGGTTGTCAGCCATGATCCCAAGCTGGGTATGGGCACGACCAACTGGAGCAATTATTCCAACCCCGAACTCGACCGCCTGGTGATGGAAGCATCAAAAACGCAGGAAGACAGCAAGCGTTCCGAAATGCTGCAGCAAGCGGCGAATATGGCGATGGCGGATTACGCTATTTTGCCCCTGCAGTTCGAACTGTCGGTCTGGGCCATGAAGCAGGACATTCGCTACGACGGCCGCTCGGATCAACTGACTCTGGCGCAGGACATCACGCTGGCCAAGTAACAGGCGCTTGACGGGGTAGCGAGTCGAGAGGCGGTAGCCAGGGTGTTGTCCAGCATAGTGCGCCGACTGCTCCAGACCATAGGCGTGGTTCTGGTGATGTCGGCGCTGGTATTCGCCGCGCTTTATCTGGTTGGCGACCCCGTTTCCATGCTCGCCAGTCCCGAGGCGACCGACGCCGAGCGCGAGCTCATACGCCGGTCGCTGGGCCTGGACCTGCCTTTGTGGCGCCAATACCTCATTTTCCTGAACAAGGCCCTGGTCCATCTCGACTTCGGCAACAGCTTCCTGACGGGCGAACCCGCCATACGCCTGATCCTAGATCGCATGCCGGCCACGCTGGAATTGGCCACGGCGGCGATGTTCTTCGCGCTGCTGATCGGCGTGCCGCTGGGCATTTACGCAGGCCTCAAGCCCGAAAGCTTCGGGTCTCGCTCCGTCATGACGGGTTCGGTGCTGGGATTCTCCTTGCCGAACTTCTGGGTCGGCCTGATGCTCATCATGGTGTTCGCCGTATTCCTGCACTGGCTGCCGGCGGGCGGTCGCGGGCCGGCCGAGGCGTTCGGGCCGGTTCGGCTGAGCGTCTTCAGCTGGGAGGGCTGGCGCAGCCTGCTGCTTCCGGTCGCCACCATCGCGATCGCCAAATGCGCCCTGATCATCCGCGTGACGCGGGCGGCAACCCGCGAATGCCTGCCTCTTGACTACATCAAGTTCGCACGTGCCCGGGGTTTGTCCGAACGGCGCGTGCTGGGCGTGCATTTGCTGAAGAATATTTTGATTCCGATCATCACCATAGCGGGGCTGGAGTACGGCCAGGTGTTCGCGTTTGCCGTGGTGACGGAGTCCGTTTTTTCCTGGCCCGGCATCGGCAAGCTGCTGATCGATTCGATCATCACCCTCGATCGGCCGGTGGTGGTCGCATATCTGATGCTGACGGTCGTGTTTCTGTCGGCGCTCAATCTGCTGGTCGATATTGTCTACACCATCCTGGATCCGCGCGTGCAATCGAAGGCGGGCGCATGAGCACGACCGACATTGCCCTGGCATCCGCGGCCGTACCGGCGGCGCGCGAAAGCATGCTGCGCCTGTTCGCCGAACAATTCGTGGCGAGCAAGCTGGCGATGCTGGGCCTGGTGTTGCTGCTGTTGTTCCTGTGCCTGGCGATTTTCGCGCCGTGGATCGCGCCGCAGAATCCGTTCGATATCGCCACGCTCAACATCATGGATTCCAAGCTGCCGCCGGGCTCGCATAGCAGCAGCGGCGCGATCACATTCTGGCTGGGGACCGACGGCCAGGCGCGCGACGTGCTTTCCGCCATTTTGTACGGCCTGCGCATCAGTCTTATCGTGGGCTTCGTCTCGGTGTCGGCTGCCTTCGCGATCGGGGCGACGGTGGGCCTGATTTCGGCCTATTTCGGCGGCCGCATCGACGCCTTGCTGATGCGCATCGTCGATATTCAACTGTCGTTTCCGGCGATCCTGGTGGCCCTGGTATTGCTGTCGCTGCTGGGCAAGGGAGTCGACAAGGTGATTTATGCCCTGGTCGCGGTGCAGTGGGCGTATTTCGCCCGCGCCGCCCGCGGCGCCGCCATCGTCGAACGCAACAAGGAGTATGTCCAGGCTGCGCGCTGCATGTCCTTGTCGTGGCAGCGCATCCTCTGGCGCCATATATTTCCGAATTGCATTCCGCCGCTGATGGTGATCGCCACCATCGATCTGGCGCACGCGATTGCGCTCGAAGCCACGCTGTCTTTCCTCGGCGTGGGCGTGCCCGTCACCGAGCCTTCGCTGGGCATGCTGATTTCCAACGGTTACGAATTCATGATGTCGGGCAGCTACTGGATCGCCTTCTTTCCCGGCATTGCGCTGGCGCTGGTGGTGGTGGCGATAAACCTGGTTGGCGATCATTTGCGCGATATTCTCAATCCGCGCAATGAGATTTAGACGGGAATCTCCTCTTGCAGACGCGCGCGCCATCCTCCTCCAGCCCATGGCTGCTTGACGTCCAAGGGCTGCGCACCTGGTTTCATACGCGCCGCGGCGTGGTCAAGGCGGTCGATGGCGTCTCCCTGCAGCTCAAGCAAGGGGAAATCCTGGGGCTGGTGGGCGAGTCGGGTTCGGGCAAGACCATAACCGGATTTTCCCTGATGAACCTGGTCGACAAGCCCGGCAGGATACGCGCCGACCGTCTTTTCTTCGATGGGCGCGAACTGCAAGCCTTGTCGGCGAAGGAATATCGCGCCTTGCGCGGCCACGAAATGGCGATGATATTCCAGGATCCGATGATGACCCTGAATCCCGTCTTGCGCGTCGATACGCAGATGATCGAGACGGTGCAGGCGCACGAGCAGGTTTCGCGCTCGGCGGCGCGCGCGCGTTGCATCGAAATGCTGGTCAAGGTGGGGATTCCCGCTCCCGCGGAGCGCATGAGCGTCTATCCGCACCATCTGTCGGGAGGCATGCGCCAGCGCATTGCGATCGCGATCGCGCTGCTCAATTCCCCCAAACTGATCATTGCCGACGAGCCCACGACTGCGCTGGACGTCACCATACAAGGGCAGATTCTGTACGAAGTGCAGAAGCTGTGCCGCGAGACGGGGACCGCGCTGATCTGGATTACGCACGACCTGGCGCTGGTGTCGGGGCTTGCCGATCGCCTGGCGGTGATGTACGCCGGCCGCATCGTGGAGACGGCTCCCACCGCCGATATCATCCGTGCCGCGCAGCATGCGTACACGCATGGCCTGATGGCCTCGATCCCGACATTCGATACGCGCGGAAAGAGCCTGTTCCAGATTCCCGGTTCGACGCCTTCGCCGCTGAACATGCCCGAAGGCTGCCCGTTCAGGACACGCTGTTATCGCGCCACGCCGCAATGCGTGGAGGAGCCCTTATTCGAAATGGTGGCGCCCGCGCACGGCGTGAGTTGCTGGCACCGCGGAGTCGAGACGTGAGCGCGCAAGGCAAGGACGTGATTTTCAGCCTGCGCGGGATCGAGCGCCATTACGTGCAGCCGCAGGACATGGTGGACAAACTGGGGCGCCTGCTGCAGGGGCGCGCCGCTCCCAAGCCGGTGCAGGCCGTGGCCGGCGTCGACCTGGACATATTGACCGGCGAGGTCCTCGGCATAGTCGGCGAGTCCGGCTGCGGCAAATCCACACTGGGACGCATGCTGGCGGGGATTCTGGAGCCTACGCGGGGCGAAATCCTGTACCGGGGCCGTTTGACCGCCACGCTGGCTGCCGCCGCGCGGCGCGAATACGAGCTCAGCGTGCAGATGATTTTCCAGGATCCTTTTTCTTCGCTCAATCCGCGCATGCGGGTGATCGACATCATCGGCGAGGCGCCGCTGGCTCATGGCATGATAGAGCGCGCCGCCAAGGAAGCCTACGTGTGCGGGCTGATGCAGAAAGTGGGGCTCGATCCGGCCTACCGCTTTCGCTACCCGCACCAGTTTTCGGGAGGACAGCGCCAGCGCGTCGGTGTGGCGCGCGCCCTGGCCCTGAAACCGTCGGTCATCGTCTGCGACGAGGCGGTGGCGGCGCTGGACGTATCCATCCAGGCCCAGGTTCTGAACTTGTTCATGGACCTGCGCGAGGAATTCGCGCTGACGTATTTCTTCATCAGCCACAACCTGGGTGTCGTCAGCCATATTTCGGATCGTGTGGCCATCATGTACCTGGGCAGGATAGTCGAAATCGCGCCGACCGAAACCATATTCAAGGCCGCCAATCATCCTTACACCCAAGCCTTGATCAAGGAGCTGCCCAGGTTGTACACAGAGCAGCACCAGTTCGACCCGATCAAGGGCGAACTGCCTTCGCCCAGCGATCCGCCGACAGGTTGCCCGTTTCATCCGCGTTGCCCGCGGGTCATGCAGCGTTGCCGCGCAGAGCTTCCGCCGCTTAAGGCGGTGGCGCCGGACCGCGATGCGACCAGCCGTGAAAGATTTCCGCACCTGAGCGCTTGTCATTTGAATGACGCCGCGTGAATGCCGGCGGATTGCCGAATTCGTAGACACAGTCTTTTACCAAGGAAGCGTTAGATGAAAATTGCTGATTCAGACTTTGCTCCATTCGTGCTGTCCACCCCCGCCGGCAACGCGATCCCGCTGGTGTGCGACTCGCCCCACAGCGGCGTCATCTATCCGCGGGATTTCGGCAGCTGCCTGCCCGAGGCTATCCTGCGCTCGGGCGAAGATACCTATGTGGAAGAACTATGGCGTGCCATCCCTGCGGTGGGCGGCTCATTGGTGGCGGCCAACTTCCCGCGCACCTACATCGACCCCAACCGCGAGATCACCGATATCGACGCCACCATGCTCGCCGAACCCTGGCCGACCGAATTGCGTCCTTCCGAGAAGACGCGACTCGGCACCGGCCTGATCTGGCGGCTCGCCCGCAAGCAAGCCATGTACGATCGCAAACTTTCGCTGGCCGAAATCGAAAATCGCATCCGGCGCTTTCACCAGCCCTATCATGCCGCGCTGAGCCGGCAGATCGAAGAAGCCTACGGGAAATTCGGCGGCGTCTGGCATCTGAACCTGCATTCCATGCCGGCCAATTCATACGAGCTGCTGGAAATCGATACCGACAAGCAGCTGGCCGATTTCGTGCTGGGAGATCACGATGGGCGCACCTGCGATCCGGCGCTGGTCGAGACCATTGAAACCTTTTTGACCGGGCGCGGCTATGCGGTGGCGCGCAACGACCCGTTCAAGGGCGTGGCGCTGATCGCGCGTATCGGGCGTCCCGCCGAGAACCGCCATAGCCTGCAGATCGAGGTCAACCGCAAGCTCTACATGGACGAAAACAGCTACGAGAAGTCGAGTGGATTCGACGCCTTGCAGCAGTCCTTGAGCCTGTTGTCGGCGCATCTGGCGAAATTTGTAAGGGCGCAATTGGCATAGCCCGGTGAGAGCGGGGCCGGTTGCATCGGCGCGAGCGGGAGTAGCGAAGTCATAACACGCCTGAAACGGGCGATTTTCGAGAGACGATCATGAAATTACTGGCAGACATCGAACGCAATCACGAAGCACTTATCGCCATCCGGCGCGACATTCACGCCCACCCGGAATTGGCGTTTCAGGAACAGCGAACCTCGGCGCTGGTGGCCAAGCGCCTGAGCGAACTCGGCCTGGAAGTCCATGCGGGCCTGGGCAAGACGGGTGTCGTCGGGGTGTTGCGCTCGGGGACGAGCAAGCGCTCGATCGGTTTGCGCGCCGACATGGACGCCTTGCCCATGCCGGAGAACAATCGTTTCGCGCATTGCTCGAAGAATCCCGGAAAAATGCATGGCTGCGGTCACGACGGCCATACCGCCATGCTGTTGGGGGCGGCGCAGTACCTGGCCGAGCACGGGAAATTCGATGGTGTGGTGAATTTCATTTTCCAGCCGGCCGAGGAGGGCGGCAGCGCGGGCGCCAAAGCCATGATGGACGACGGCTTGTTCGAGCGTTTCCCCTGCGACGTGGTGTACGGCATGCACAATTTGCCGGGCGTGCCTGTCGGTGTGTTCGGCTTTCGTGCCGGGCCGACCATGGCATCGAGCAACCGTTTCGACATCGTGATCAATGGCGTGGGCGGCCATGCGGCGCAGCCGCACAAGTCCGTGGATCCCATTCTGATCGCGGCGCAAATGGTGCAGGCTTTGCAAAGCCTGATTACGCGCAGCAAGAATCCGATCGACACGGCGGTGTTGTCGATTACGCAGATCCATGCGGGGGACGCTTACAACGTGATCCCGGCGCAGGCGGTGATTCGCGGAACGCTCAGAACCTACAGCGTCGAGGTGCTCGATCTCATGGAAAGCAATATGCGCCGCATCGTGACCAAGCTCAGCGAAGCGCATGGGGCCACGGGCGAGCTGCAGTTCCTGCGCTGCTATCCGCCGCTGATCAACTGGCCCAAGGAGACCGAATTCGCCGCGGATCTGGCCGAAAAGCTTTTCGGCGCCGATCATGTCGACCGCGCGACCCCGCCGCATACCGGATCCGAAGACTTCTCCTTCTACCTGGAAAAAGTGCCCGGCAGCTACCTGTTCATCGGCAACGGCGAAGGCGATCATCGCGCGGATGTCTATGAGGGAATCGGGCCGTGCGAACTGCACAATTCCAATTACGACTTCAACGACGCCTTGCTGCCGATCGGCGCGACTTACTGGTCCAAGCTGGTCGAGGCTACGCTGACTGCCTAGGCCGCACGCGCAACGCCCGGCCGGCCTTGCGCGCGCCGGCAGGCAGAGTCTGCTGATTGCACCGATGAAATGCGCGGTCCTTGATCGCGCATTCCTGGCTCCACGCGAAGCGAATGACGCGCTCCTGCAGCCATTTCCTCGACGTCCTCCAACCTGGCTGCCGATGGAGGACTTGAGCCCGCCCGCTGCCACTGCGGCAAGCACTTAGACGCCTTCCCCGTTATCCCTGACATAAAGTGATCGGCGGTTCATAATCGCTTGAAGATCAAGATGGAAGTCCATCATGCGCCTGACCGTGCTTCTGGTGACCTTGGTACTGGCTGCCTGCGCTTCCTACGGCGGGGCTGGCCTTCGACCCGGTGAAGCGCGTCTGGAAGACGTAGTCGGGTTGATGGGACAGCCGGCGATGCGCTGGCAGGATCCCGACGGTTCAGTTCAGCTGGCGTATCCGCGCGGCCCGGAGGGAATCCACACGTTCATGGTGAAGCTGGGGCCGGACGGACGGCTGCAAAGCAAGGTAAATGTGCTGGATGAGGCAGGGCTTGCACGCATCCGCCCCGGCATGACGCGGGAACAGGTTCTGCGTATCCTTGGTCCGCCGAACTACAGCCGCACGGCCTATTTCAGTGCGCGCGATGAACTGGTATGGGACTGGCGCGCGTGCACCTATAACCTGAACATCCAGCGCGTTTATGTTCTGTTCGATGCGACCTCCGGCACCGTGCGTAGCACCCTGTCCCAGGATGAATTGTTCGGCCCCGAAGGGATCACCATACCGTGCGCGCGCTGATTTCCTGGAATGCGTCCGAGCGGATAACGCCATGATCGAGGCAAGCGTATTGGTGCCGGTGTATCGCGGCGCAGGCGGCGAGCTGCGCTTGATCCTGATCAGACGCAGTGACAACGGTATTCACGGCGGGCACCTGGCTTTTCCCGGCGGCAAGCGCGACCCGTGCGACCGTTCCATGCTGGATACGGCTTTGCGAGAAGCGCGGGAAGAAATCGGGATCCGGGAGGACCAGATCGAAATTCTGACTGAGCTGCCACTTGCCGAAACGCGTACCACGGGCTTCCGCGTCCACCCTTTCCTCGGCCGCATCGTCCAGCAGGTAGCCTGGCAAAGAAATGCGCACGAGGTCGCCGAGATCATGGATTTGTCCTTAGCTGAACTGATCGATGCCGAAGTCTTGAACGAAGACGACGGACTGCAGGCTGATGCATCTGCTCCCAGGCGCGCACCCTATTACCGGGTGGGCGACGACCAATTGTGGGGCCTGACGTTTCGAATATTGCGTGGGGTCATCCCGCGCCTGCAGGCGGGAGAATGGAAAATTTAAGCCAGACGACAGCTTGGCCGAATTCCATACGGGAACGACGATGACAGTATCAATCGTCGATGCCACTCTGCGCGCCGAGCCGATATGCTGCTCTGTAACGAAAGTCACTGACTTTTGTCTGCCATCGCGCGCTAATCGAAGAATTTGCTCATGCCTTGTTCCCTCAATTAAGCGTTCATAGCGAGGAACACATATG